>PLCH01000264.1 GCA_003135585.1 Chitinophagaceae bacterium | reverse complement strand
ACTATAGAAAGGGGGGAGCATAATCCACCGGCGGTAATCAGGGCGCTCGCACAAAAGAATGTTTTCATGATTGAGACGGATGATAGGGTCAGGCTGCTACCTTCTGATATTCCATTCGTTCCGAAGCCTCAGCAAGGTGTGACAGACGGCATCGAATGGTTGCATTATTCCCTTAAAGGGGATATGGACTGGAACGGGATGGAATACGTGGTGGCTAAAGCGACAAAGAACGGGATGACCGTGGTATCTATTGTCACTTCTTATGATACGAGGAACTTCTTTCACGACGCGTTGCAATTGGTAAAGCGAACTCTGACGGAGCATAAAACGGAGATAATTGAAGCGCATGAAAAAGAATGGAAAGNNGCAAAAAGGGAGTGACACCAGCAGCATTGTTTGCGGGTTTGCAACCCGGGAACGATTACAAGGGAGCCCCCTGGAAAGGTTGTTTCACCATGGATTATAATGGAGAACAAATGTATTGGGCATGGTATGGTTGTAATCATAGCGAACTTTCAGAACCTTACGAAAGGCTGATCAATGATTACCTGCCGAGGGCAGAATGGTTTGCACGGCAGACCTATGATTGTAATGGGGCCTTTTTCCCGATAAATATTTATATTCATGAACCGACGAATATGGAAAGGTTGAAAAGCGTTAACAAACGTATGATCCCATGGGCTTATCCTCCGGCAATCTCAGGCTGGGTGGTTCAGAATTTATGGTTACATTATAAATATTACCCTGATAAGCAATTATTGCGAACGGAATTGTATCCTGCCTTAAGAGAAGTGGCTATTTTTTACTTGGGTTTTATTAGCAAATGTAATAGGGATGTAGATGGTAAAGCCATTATTGGGCCTACGTATAGTCCTGAGCATGGGCATTATGGCGTGTACGAAGGTACTGCTGATATTACTTTTATGCGCAATGCTTTTAATATAGTAATTGATTGCAATAAATTATTGGGAACCGATAGTGGCCTGGCTACGCAGTGTGCCAGGGCCTTACGATTATTACCCGCGTATCCTTTATCGGCTGCTACTCTCCCCGTGGTAGTGGATTATTAGGATAGTAAGACTGATGAGTATATCGTGGCGGTACCGGTACTCCCTGTATATCCTATCGGGGAGGTTAACTGGTTTTCTGCCCGAGACGAAAAGGATTTGTTTATCCGTACTATAAATCAATTAAAATGGAACGGCAATAATGCGGNNATGTTAGCTATCGCAAAGGCAAGATTAAGCATGCCGGGAACATTTGAATGGATAAAGAAATATTTAAGTATGAGATTAAGGCCTAATGGTTCTTTTACTTGAATGCTATTACTGATAAACCGGGTTTCAATGATTTGGGAAATTATACTGAGCAGTTTGCGGCCTCCGGGGTCATCAATGAAATGCTGTTGCAAAGCGTTCAGGGTATCCTGCGTTTCTTTCCCGCATGGCCGTCAGGAGAGGACGCAGCCTTTAAATATTTGAGAACAGAAGGGGGCTTTTTAGTATCTGCCGAGATAAAGAAAGGTAAAATAAATGATATTCTGATTCAGTCAACTGCAAATGGCATTTTTCGATTTTTGAATCCGTGGAACGAATCACCCGGGATTATCAAAAATGGGAAACAAGTAAATGTAAAGAGTGAAGGAAAGGGTATATTTTCTGTACCTGCCTTAAAAGGTGATAACATTATTTTAAAAGAACTATTATGAATTCTAATCCGGACCCATCCAAACACAAAGACATTCCGGTATGGAATGCGGAAAATTGGTTTTACGGAGATATTGACATAGGTAAAAGCATCCGTTCCATCCGAGGTACAATCAGTGAAGGTGAAAGTATGCAAATTCAATGCGCTGGTATTAGACATGCGTCCTCTCATGTAGCCGATGAGATTTTTGCAGGGAGCAAGGCATATTTGGCAAGCGCTTAGTAGCACGTGCATTTGTTTTTAGTGCAGGACCCAGGCCTTGTAGCTTTGCTCATCCTCCAGTTTTAAGGCCAACAGATGTTGCTTGGTTTGCTCTGTTTCGTTTTTAATTCTTGCAGCCAGAATAAATTCATATTTTTTTTCGCAAGCCCTTCTACGTTTTTTGCCGATAACAAACCTGCATCGGCCCCCATTATTAATTTTTCCAATCTGTACTTTTCTTTGAATGCTTCTATAACCGATATCATCGTATGCCCCTCAAATTTGCTGCCTTCAAATAGTTCATAAGCCAACGGGTAGCCCCCGGGCACTCACTAATAGTCCTAACACGATCTGCGGCTGTTGATGTTTGCCATCTTTTGAAAATCCTGTCTGATGAAAGTCATCTTCATCTGCTGCTTCAATATACACNNCATAGCTTGTCTGTTGAACCTTCTGCATCTGTTGGGGTTGAAGTTTATCTAAGTAGCGATAAAGTTTTTATACTTCTATAATGATACCCTTATATTTAAAAGTATAATCAACCGTTTTTAGCCTGCTTGCCGGATATGCCAATCGTGCAATTACTAAGTGACGGAATAATTCACCCGGTATTTTTATTATAGCCAATCTCGTCAACGAGCTTGCCCAATACCAACTCCGGCCACTTAATTTAAAATCTTTTACACTATTAAAAATATATCAACTAACTCTTTTTCTCTATCATAATCAAAAGGTAGCTTTTGTTGACCGGTAATGTTTTCTAATTCTTTCCTACCTTCTTTATAATCCGTTCAATCTCTGCGGGCTCTTTAGAACTTCCCACCGTACGATATAGCTGGTATGCTCCGGAACTTTTATCAATGATCTGAATGCTCACTAACCCGCTTTTATTTTTTTTCTTCCTGACGAACACANNCGGAAGAATTTTTTGTGCCTTTTTATATCAGTGAGGAAGTCAGGAAAACACATTCTATTTCTATTATGAAATACCTATGAAGATGCCTCAAAGGAAAAACGGAACTAATGCGGGGTGATTGATTTTCAGCTCATGCGGCGATAACCTAATTCAGCACCACCACTTACAGGCAATGTACATCCTGTAATAAATCTTGACTTCTCTGAGAGAAGGAATACACAGGC
>PLCH01000382.1 GCA_003135585.1 Chitinophagaceae bacterium | reverse complement strand
TCACTTTTGTATCAAAATCCCAGGCATTCAATTCATCCAATTTTACAATGGCTTCACCCATTTTATCGGAATCTTCTGCGTCACTGGCGGCTTCGTATTCCTTGATCGCGTTTATTACAGGATGGTTATGATGGAAGATATTATCAAGAATGGATTTGTCTTCAATGAATTGCGGGTCTTGTTCAAATAAAGCGATTGTGACATCTTTGTTTATCCATACTTTACCGCTTTCAGCGGTTTCCATGCCNNTTTGCCGGAACCGTTTTTTGCCACCAGCGCTATTTTGTCACCTTCCTCTATATGAAATGTAAGATTTTCGAACAATGGCTTAATACCGAAAGATTTACTCAATCCCTCAACAGAAACATAATGCATGGTGCAAAGATACTTGACTCTTTTGAAATGGTAAGGGCATCTTGCTTTTTCTGAGTATCTGCACAGAACCAAGGGCTATAAGGGAAACCAGCCCATCATTTATTTAGGGATTGAGGGTCGGAATGGATTTTTTCTGAAGTCAAATTTATTTTGTCCTGGAAAAATATGTTTCGGGATTAACCATTCAAACAATAGCATTTCGAAAATTATTTTCCGGATTCCCTTACCAGTAGAGAGTAGAAAAAGATCATTCTTCTGAAATCAGAAATCGGCAGTCGTTCATCAATACCATGATATCCTTTTGCGTCAATGGAAGGCGCAAATTTTATCACACCATCTGAAACCTGGTTGAAATCGTAACTGTCAGTTCCACCCAACAATAAATAAGGGACAGGTATTACTTCCGGCATTATTTTATAGGAAAGCTCTTCTATTTTCCGGAATGCCGGACTATTTATGGCAGTAGTAGGAGATGCTTCCTTGTTGGTTTTTTCGGGGACAATCCGGACGCGGGCATCGTTTATTTGATTTTTCATAAATGAAATCACATTTGCCTCGGAATCGCCCGGCAAACTGCGGGCGTTTACTATCGCTGTAGCCACGGACGGGATGACATTATCCTTAATGCCGCTATTTACAATGGTTGGCACAATGGTGGTATGAAATAAAGAATTTGTTACATGATCTTTTTCGAAATTTCGCTGAATACTTGATTTGAACAACCAGGGATTGGCCAACGCCATTCGCTGGTAAAATGATAAACCCGGCGCGATACGGTTCAGCAATTCAGCAATGGGCGCCGTTACATGAAATGGCATTTGTTTTTTACGCAAGTTGACCAGGGCCTTACTTAGAATATCAATCGATGTTTCCTGTTCAGGAATTGAGCTGTGACCGCCTTCTTTTTCGACACTAAAGGTGAATGACAGGTAACCTTTTTCCGCAACCCCAATTGCAGCAATAGGTCGTCTCAGGGTAGGGAATTGCTCATTTGAAATTTCCCCGCCTTCGTCAATTACCAGGGCCGGGTGAATATTATTTTCCTTAAACCAGTCCGCTATGCTTTTTGCGCCATGAGATCCGGAAATTTCTTCATCATGTCCAAAACTCAGGTAAATGGTCCGTTCCGGCTGAAACTGTTGTCGTAATAAATTTTCCACCGCTTCAAGAATGGTAATCACGCATCCTTTGTCGTCTACCACCCCTCTTCCCCATATCATACTATCTTTCAAAGCACCGCTAAAGGGTGGTACGGTCCACCTGGCTACAGTTGCCTCTTCTACCGGAACTACATCCATATGTGCCATGATTATATAGGGCTGGAGATTTTGATTTTTGCCCTGCCAGCTGTATAGATAACTAAACTGATTGAATATTTTACGCGGTAATTTTTGATGAACCAGGGGGTAGGCTTTTTCCAGAAATTTGCCGAATTTTATATATTCTGCAGTATCAATTGGCAGTGAATCAGCATAGGATATGGTTTTGATCCTGACCGCCTCACTCAAATGACGGATAGCCGAATCGTTGATGGGAGGAATTTCCAGGGATTGTCTGGTTGGAATGGGATGGCTGAACCGGACTGTGTTAAGTATAATCATTCCGGCAAGCCCAACCACGATCAACAATAAAAACCAAAGGATTTTTTTAAACATTCTTAGGAGAGTTGAACTGTTAAGATTTGAAGATACGTAATCCAATAAATATTCCTTCCAGGATGGGTTTAAAAAAAATGCAGGCCCGACAATCTGGGTCTGCATTTTTTTTTAGGATCTGCTGCATTTATCAGACCTGCTTGACAAATTCAAATTCGCAATGAATGCGGACCTCCTCACTTAAAACCNNTTTCAATCCAAAATCTTTTCTGTTGATCTTGCCACTGATAGTAAATCCTGCCTTTATGTTACCCCAGGGATCTTTGACGATTCCACCAAACTCCGTATCCAATTTAATATTCTTGGTAACATCGCGTAGGGTCAGATCGCCATAAACTTCGTAGGAGCCATCATTGTCCACATTCTCATATTTGGTTGGTACAAATTTGATTTTGGGATATTTTGCGATATCAAAAAAATCCGCTGATTTAAGATGTTCATCCCTTTGTTCATTGTTCGTGTTGATAGATGGAACATCCGCTGTAAAGACGGCTTTGGCAGTCATGAAATCCTCATCTTCAGTTTCAACTGAGATATCGAATTTTGTAAACTGGCCGGTCACATTGGTAAACATTAGATGTTTTATCTTGAATTGCACTTCGGAATGCGTCGGATCAAGTGTCCATTTTACTTTTGCCATTTTGCTTTTTTTAATGTTTAAACAATGAAATTAAGAAAACACACTCGNNCGTTCTGCAAAATCCAGCAGGAAAGTTCTTTTTCCATTTACTTAATAAAAGTATTCGTTCTGATGCAAATGGGAAGATTTAATAATTATTACCGCAGCACCATCCTTTAGGCTAAAATGCCCGGGCCCCAAACAAGCCCAATAAAATTCAGAGGATACAGGGAATAAATAAAAAGAACGGGAGAACAAAAAAAATGGCCTTGGGAGAAGGCCACCCAATCATTTCCAACCAGGGAGGTTCTTAATGAAATAATCAAATCGCCCCGATCCCCGCCGAGTGGATATGTTTTAATTTTTGTTGGGGCTCCCATCTTCCGAATCATTATCTAGGACAAAGGGAATTATTGTTTTTTTGGGTGCTCGTACTGTGCACAGGATTGCGTAGTTTCTAATTCTATTTTTGGTTTTTATCCTTACCCCCGAATAAACGCTGAAATAATCCCTTTTTCTTTTTTTNNAGAGTCAACCGGAATTTTTGGCCTACTCGTATCCAGGTACTGGCTTGCATCGCCATTGCCCTGATCGGCACCTTCCGCACCCGGAGGAGCTGTTTTCTGAATGATATTCTGATAATCCATCATATTATCTTTCAGGCTTTCGGGTAGCACAAATTTGGCCTGTCTGTTTAATCCCAGCGTCTTATCTGCCAGGACTTTTGCAAAGAAATATTCCCAAATGGGCCGGGCCGCATGCCCTCCTTCGCCCAATTTTTTTTCCAATCTGATAAAAGGATCGTCACATCCTACCCAGACTCCCGCTAATAGCTGAGGCGTATAACCTATGAACCAAGCGTCAGAATTGACTTGGGTTGTTCCCGTTTTACCTCCCATTTCTGCAACCCCCAAACGACTTCGCAAGCCCGCTGCTGTACCAAAATCCACCGGACCCTGCATCATCCTGCACATGGTATAGGCTGTCGACTGACTGATCACTTCCTTTCGCTCAGTATCAAACCGGGCAAGAATATTTCCATTTTTATCCTCAATTCGGGAGATATAATAAGGCCTGGTGCTAAAACCATTTGCTGGAAACATGCTATACCCCCATAACATTTCAAACAGAGAAAGGCTGGGCGTCCCGAGGGCTATCGAAGGATAGGCGTCTACTTTTGTCGGAATATTGATTTGTTTTATGAATTCAGCAAATCGTTGCGGGCTTACCTGTTTAATGATGTAGGCGCTTGCGCAGTTAAGGGAATAGGTAAGCGCTGTTGCCATGGTAACCACCGCTCCATCCCCGCCGCAAAGACCACCTGCCGGGACCATGCCCGAACCGGGAAAAAACTGGGCCGTGTTCTCCACCTGGGTCTGTGGGGTAAACCCAAATTCTTCAATTGCCAGGCTGTACAAAAGAGGTTTTATAGAAGAACCCACCTGTCTTTTGGTATTGATATTGGCATGATCAACCTTGAAGGTTTTAAAATCAATACCACCGATCCATGCTTTTACCGCGCCACTCATCGGATCCATGGCCATAAATGCGGTTTCAAGCATCTGCCGGCTGTATTTGATGGAGTCAAGAGGAGTCATAATGGTATCTTTTTCCTTCTTCGTATTCCATGCAAACACTTTCATTTCCACAGGCTGATCAAAGGTTTTACGGATCTCCGATTCGCTCATGCCATCGTCTGCAAGGTTCTGCCATCTGTCGCTGTTTCTCATGTGGCCTTCCAATATATTGGGGTGCTCATCCCATGCGGTTCCTTTACGGATGCTGGCCTGGGCGCTCATTGCTTTTTGCAATAGTGGTAACTGTTTAGTCATCGCTTGTTCGGCATATATCTGCATGCGGGGATTAATAGTCGTATATATTTTCAAGCCGTCCTCAAATAAATTATATGCTTCGCCGGTAGCCGGATTCTTGTGTTCCTTACACCATTTTTTCAATTCATCCCGGATGACATCCCTGAAATACGGAGCAAGACCATTGTTTTCATCCAGTTTGTTGTAATTGGTTAAACNNGCCCTCTGTCTCCGTTAAATAGTCATTTTTTACCATCTGGTTGATGACCGTATTTCTTCTATCAATCGCTGCTTTTGGGTTTTTTCTGGGGTTATATAAGGTATTCCCCTTTAGCATTCCAATCAGAACAGCCGCTTCTTCCACGTTTAACCTGTCGGGTTCTTTTTGGAAAAAAGTGCGGGACGCATTGCGGATGCCATAAATATTGTCACCAAAAGGAACATGATTTAGGTAAAGTGCCAATATTTCTTCCTTCGTAAAATTTCTTTCAAGCTTAATGGCAATAATCCATTCTTTAAGCTTTTGTATAATTCGGGAAAAGGAATTTCGCGACCTTTCCCCGTTGAACATATTCAGGGCAAGCT
>PLCH01000580.1:1333-4666 GCA_003135585.1 Chitinophagaceae bacterium | reverse complement strand
GTGAAGGACTGTGTAATGGCTGAATCGTAGAGATTCATAGCAGAGCCAGTGATCCAACCTCTTTGCGTCGCCTCTGCCTGTAGGAAAAGGCTCTCAAAGTCAGACATTAACCATTCATTCTGAGTGGGGCCTTTTAAAACACCAGGGCCAATGGCAGAAGTATTGGCATTGGAAACTGCAGCAGGATCTCCGTCAAAATTACCGGCAAATGTGGTACCGGATACCGGGGCATAAAAAAAGCCTATCCTCGGATCATTTCCGTTAGCGTAAAAATTAATGGCATATGTATTTGCACGGTAATAGGCAACATTTGTTGTAGGCGCTGTCACCAGGAAGAAATTGCCATAAAAGGGACTAATCTTATTGGTAGAATTGCTGTAACCCGGGTTCAGCGCGGCGCCCTGGCCTGCACCTATGAAACCTCTTCCATTTGCAACAATTTTTGCAAGTTGGGTGGTAATGAAACTAGACTGGCTGGCCACATTTGATTCGTGAACCAATAATTTCAATTCAAGCGTGTTGGCAAACCGGATCCAGGCATCCATTTCATCACTGGCAGCAAGTTTACCATATACGATATCAAAAGCCTGGTCGTGGACTGTGATGGTATTTTTAGCGAGGTCAAAATTTATGATGGCACTGTCAATCTGATTAAATAAATCGGCATAAACATCAGAACCTTTGTCATATTTGGGATGTACCGAATTTAATGGGTCAAATGCGTTTGAATAAGGTACATCGCCGTATGCATCGACTAAAATAGAAAAATGAAAGGCCTTCATCAACTTGGCAACCCCAATGTAAAACTGCTGATGTAGTTGCTCCGACTGAACTTCCATATTGTGGTAAGCGTTCAGGGTAAGATATATTCTGGTCCATTCCCCATCAGTATAGCTATTGGGAATACTATATTCTTCGGTTTGCACGTCAGGAACATAGTTCCCGCTCCTGGACCAATAGGCGTCCCACCGAGTTACATTGGGGAAATCGCTTGCCAGATCATTGGCCGATCCCTGCAAAGCCGCCGAAAGTATAACGGTAAGGCCCACCTGAGTCGGTTGATTGGGGTTTTGATTGATATCTACAAATTTTTTACAACCGCCTGCGATGAGAAGAGTTGCAAAAAGAATTATAATTGATTGTTTCATAATCCTGATTTTTAATACTTGTTTAATATTCATCAGATACGGCGGTTTAAAATGTCAAGGTAATATTGGCGCTGAATATTCTTGTTGGAGGGGTCTGAAATTCAGACGTCGATCCTATTGCATTCCCGTTCCCCTTATTATTGGCACCGATTCCGGAGGTGCTGTTATCATTAAATTCAGGATCAGACCAGAAATTTGATTTAGGTCTTAGCATCAGCAGGTTTCTGCCGATTAACCCAATACTCGCTCTTTTGATAAATGATATTTTCCCCAAAACGCTCACAGGTAATTGATAAGTAATGGCTATCTCTCTTAATTTCCAAAAAGCAGCGCTTGTAACATAGGTACTTCCCTGACCGGAAGTATAGACAGTAGGCCAGAATACTGCACCCCCTATATTTCCTCCATTGGCAACAGCCACCGAAGTGTTAGGAACAAATTTGCCTGAACCATCTGATACCACAGAATTCGGGAAAATAAAACGTTGTCTCCCATTTTCAGCAGAATGAAAAGAAACTCCGGTAAAATCAGCGTTTTGTCCAAGGGAATTCATGATAAAATTGCCACCCCTGTAATCAGCTACAGCAGAAAAAGAGAAATTTTTGAAAGTAACCGAAGTATTGATGCCCAGGATATCCGTCGGATTGGTAGTTCCGTATATTTTTTCATTGGGATCAACTGTAGGCATTCCTGTCACAGGATCGACGACCACTTTGCCACTCGCAGGATCCCTGATCCAGTCTGTCGTTTTAATAACCGGGTAAGACTTGCCCTGAACTGCATATATGCCTCCGCTTACACCGGCAGCGCCGTTGGCAAAATTACTTAGTTGCAACTCCGTAACGCCGGGTTGCAATTCATTCAACAGGCTGTTATAGTGTGCGTAGTTAATTCCTATATTCCAGGTCAGGTTCTTGGTTTTTACAGGAACCAGGGTCAAATCAAATTCAAATCCCTTGTTGGTGACCAATCCAGCGTTCACGACTTTTGACGTAAAGCCGGTTGCCGGGGAAATTTCGGCCGTAAGGTTTTGGTTTTTTGTCTGGCTCTGGTAATAGTCTGTGTTCACGTAAATGCGGTTATCAAGAAAGCCCAGTTCCAGGCCGACTTCATATTCCTTGGTTATCTCAGGACGAACCAGCGGATTCAAAAATTTCGTGCTCTGGGCATACCCGCCAATCGAACCGAAAGGAAATCCATTAACAAAACTAGGTATACCAGCACCAGGTCCCCCCGTCACGTAAGGTGTAACCAGGGAATAAGCCCCGTATGGATTTCCTCCAAGGTTGATATTTGCAACCTGAGTAATTCCACCCCTGAGTTTACCATAGGAAAGCACTTTGCTGTTTTTCAATCCTTCAATAGCCTGTGTAAAAACAAAGGAAGCGTCTAAACCCGGGTATTCAAAATGCCGGATACTGGGATCTAGTACTGAATTCCACTCGTCCCGGTTGGACAGGTGAAGGAAGAGAAAATCCTTGAATCCAAAGGTCACTTCCTCATATACCGAATATTCCCTTTGTCTGTATAGTGTTTGATTAAACCCGGGGACCCCCAGGGCGCTTGATATGCTATAAAAACCGGGGAACTGCAGGGCATCCCCTTCTAAATATTGGTCTGTCTGATGGCGCTGGGCGGTATTGAATCCCACCAGGCCTTTTATAGAAAAATCACCAAAATTCTTATCGAATATGGCAAGCAGGTCATTATTCAGTCTTTGCTCAAGGAAAGACTCGTCATATTGGGAAGGAGAGAGCACTTTCTGGCTGCTTGGGATATTACCAGCCCCCCAGGGGTCAGCAACGGCCCAGGGTGCAAAATTGATCCCGTCCCTTGTATATTTCAGGTTTGAAAATGTCTGGGTAATGCCAAACCTGTCGGCAAGCGTAAGCCAGGATGTAACTTTATAAGAAAGGTTCAAATTACCTAAAAGGTCATAGGTATTTGTTTTTCTCCTGGAATTATCAATGGTCCAATATGGGTTTGTCGCATAGGCATCAAAATAGCCATTTGGGTCGGCGAACTTATTATTCTGCCAATCCTTAAATGAAGTGAGCGGTATATGAGCCGAATTATTGATAACCTCAAAATACAAGGGTCTTCCGGAAAATACACCCCCGTTTGTCTGATTATAGCTTAATCCCGCAATATCAACCAGCTGCTGGTTGTAGGACAGGGCATATTC
>PLCH01000580.1:0-1327 GCA_003135585.1 Chitinophagaceae bacterium | reverse complement strand
AGGCACTACCCCATTGACATTCACATCCTGGAAACCCAGATAAAAAGTCCCCTTGTCATCGCCTGAAGAAAATGAAACATCAAATTGGTTGGTCCAGCCTTTGGTAAAAAAGTCCTTAGTATTATTTTTTATGGGCGAATAGGTAACAAAATTGGTATCGAGATGGTTGATGGTACCATCCGGATTAAAAACAGGCACCCCATAACCAAGTGGTACCCTGGAGCCGTTAAAGGGAGGCCCGTAGCTTTGGTTTTCATAAGGGACATANNTGTAAGAAACGGTTTCCAAAGAGGTCGTGTTGCTTACTTTGACTTCAGAACGTCCTCTCACTCCATGTTTTGTGGTTACAATGATAACGCCATTGGAGGCCTTGGAGCCATAAATGGCGGCAGCAACTGCACCTTTGAGTACAGTAACATTTTCGACATCCTCCGGGCTGATTTTAGTAATATAGTTGATATCATCAATAGGAACCCCATCCAATACCAATAAGGCCTGATTATTACCTGTAATAGACCGGTTTCCACGTAAAACAACCCTCGTTGTAGGATCAACACTATTATTTGTCAGATTCACCTGTAAACCGGAGACTTTGCCCGCAAGACCCGTAGTGATATCGGTAACCTTGGCCTGGGTTAATTCTTTGTTGCTGATTTTTGCAGTCGCATACCCGAGTTCTTTAGATTGTCTCTGGACACCTAAAGAGGTTACGACCACTTCGGTTAGATTAGCCGCTGTACGGCCTACCTGGACATTCAGGGCGGTTCCGTCACCTACCGGCACTTCTTTTGGGGCGATACCCGTACCTGTTATTACCAAGGTTTGGGATGAATTTGCCCGGATAGAAAAGTTACCATCCGCGTCGGCACTCGCACCCTGCTTGGTTCCCTTGATCCGGATGCTGGCAAATGGAACACCCTGCCCCTGTGCATCCGTTATTTTACCTGTAACAATTTTCCCTTGGGAAAATGCAAATATTGTAGACAATATTAGCACTAATAATAGTGATAAACGTTTTCTCATATGAATGTGAGTTTTACTTTAGAAACCGAAGATAAATGCCGATGTATGCTATAAAAAAATACCTTTATTTTGNNTATAGACAGTTCTGCACCGGGAAATGCTGCAATAAATATTTTTCCCAGGAAATTTAATACTCAGAAATAAGAGTATTCAGCGGATTAAATAATTCAAGGTTACCATATAAAAGGCCCTCCGGAAATTTGGCAGCTTTCATCCGTAACACATTTATTTGCAAAAGATTCATTGATTAAGGAATAACACCAGGGCTATCAGGTAGGCCTCATCAATTGTATCCTCCCTGTGT
>PLCH01000565.1 GCA_003135585.1 Chitinophagaceae bacterium | reverse complement strand
CCGCAAACCCTATGTGGAAAACTAAAACCGCTGTATATCAGCGGTTTAATCAAATTTATCGGGGTAAATGCGCTGATTTTATTTATATTTTTTCGATAAGCTGGTCCACGATGCCATATTCTATGGCTTCCTTGGCATCCATCCAGTAGTCCCGATCAAAATCCTTCATGATCTGATCTACCTTTTTACCGCAATTTTCAGCCAATATCCTGGCACCAATCTCTTTTACCTTTTTTGTCTGTTTTGCCTGGATCTCCAGGTCAATACTTACCCCCTGTATATATCNNATCCTCCGATGCTGGGCTGATGAATCATTACTTCACCATGCTGGAAAATAAAACGCCGGCCTTTTTTACCGCCGCTCAAAAGAATAGAGCCCATAGAAGCCGCCAATCCCATGCAGATTGTGCTCACCGGGCTTTTTAGCATTTTCATGGTATCGTATATCACCATGCCGCTTGTCACCACGCCTCCCGGGCTGTTGATAAAAAATTTGATTTCTTCTCCCGGTTTATCTGCATCCAGCAATAAAAATTTTGTAACCAAGTCTTTTGCGGAGCGATCATCTACCTGTGTCCATAAATAAACGCTCCTGGTCTCAAAAAAATANNCCTGCTCATCGGGCTCATCATCCATCCGAAATGGCTTCAAAAAATATTGGGAATGATTCATACTAATCTTATTTGATTTTATTTTTTTTTAATCCTTTTTTTCTTTGCGGGGATTGAGCAATAAAACTTCATCCACCACTCCGTATTCCTTTGCTTCTTCTGCAGTGAGCCAGTAATCACGGTCGCAGTCTTTCTCAACCTGCTTTTGTGTTTTGCCCGTGTGAAAAGCAATCACTTCATACAATTCCTTTTTTATTTTCCTTATTTCATTGACCGTAATCTCGATATCACTCGCCTGACCTCCAATGGAACCACTGGGCTGATGCATCATGATGCGGCTATGTTTTAAAGCTGTTCTCTTGCCCTTTGTTCCCGCACACATTAACACAGAAGCCATGGAGGCAGCCATCCCGATACAAATCGTTGATACATCCGGGGTAACATACTGCATGGTGTCATAAACCCCCAATCCTGAATAAACGCTGCCGCCCGGGCTGTTTATATACATTTGAATATCACGGTGACGGTCGGTGCTGTCAAGGAACAACAGCTGTGCGGTCACGATGTTGGCTACTTCGTCGTTAATTGGATAACCCAGGAAAATAATCCGATCCATCATCAAGCGGCTGTATACATCCATGATGGCAACATTCATGGGACGCTCTTCAATAATGTTTGGTGTGAGGCCATTGACCTGGTATTTATTATAATCATTTAAAGTATTGCTGCTTATTCCACGGTGCTTTACGGCATATTTTTCAAATTCATTGCTTAGATGCATAGATATGTCAATTTACTATTTACTGATTCGGTAAGGTTTAACCTTTCAAATCTCCGTCCAAACTTTCAATCTGCCAAAAAACTGACAGAGTTGCAGAAANNTTTCCATTATTCATGATGGTGGTGCTGGTGTTCCTGTTGCATTTTGCCAAATTCATCCGCGGTAATAGGTTTTTCTTCGGCTTTTACCTGTTCTTCACTCCATGCAAATACTTTTTCAGTCTGAAGGCGGTGCACAGTTTCTTCTACAAATTTTCTGTCCTGCATCATCCGGTTTACATAATCTGCCATCCATGGTTGTTCTTCATTCGCTGGATTCATGCCTCCCATATAACCCAGCAATTGTTGCCTGGCAAAGGCCTTCACGTCATCCGCATTTACCTCAATATTGTTTTCGCGAATTACTTTGTCGACAATCAGCGTCCATTTCAACTGGTTCACAAAAGAAGGAAATTCCTTTTCTACTTCTTCCTGCGATTTAGGCTCCTTTCCGCTGGTCTGCATCCAGCGTTTCAGGAAAGATTCAGGAAACGCTATGGTGGTATGATTGAGCAACTCGTGGTACAATGAATGTTGCAACTGGTTTCGGCTTTGACTATCCCAGTTGTTTTGGATTTCTTCTCTAATGGCATTGCGGAATTCTTCCTCGGTCACAATTTCCTTTGTAGGATACAGCTGCTTAAAAAATGCCTCGTCGATGGTTGCTTTTTCAACCAGTCCCAGCTTAGTGATCAACACCTTGAAATATTTTTCAGCCGCAGCCGGGTTATCCTTTGATAGTCCCAGATCATTTAATATCCATTCTCTCTCTTTCTCATCAAATGCTTTTGATAACTGAAGTAACAGATCGTCTCCTTTCTTCTTTCCCATCCAGTTCTTCCGGAAATCTTCCCTGAAATATTTTATGAGCAATGAGTTGTCCTTCGTGATACCACCTTCGACTGGATTTCCATTTTCATCCGTTTCTATAAAGCTTACATTTAGGACGTTGTCATCACCCGTCACCGTTTCAGGTTCAGTCATTTTGCCATTCCGAATCTGCAGCCGCTCCTGTTCTTCATTGATCATTTCGTCGGTCACCTTGACTTTGTAAAAGGTCGGATGGGTCTTGGCAAGCTCAGCTAATGCGAAATCCGGTTTTAGCCCTACTTCAAAAGCAAAGGAATATTCATCCGGTTTGTTCATGTCTATCTGGCGTGCATCATTTTCCGGTAGTGGGAGGGGCTGGGCGAAAATATTGAGCTTTTCACTTGACATGAAGTTTGTCAGTTCTTTTTCCACGCTTTTTAATACCTCATNNTACATTTTTTTAATCAGTCCGGCGGGTACCATGCCTTTGCGAAAGCCCGGAATATTCGCTTTTTTACTATAGTCCTTGAGCGCTTTTTCAAATGAAGGCAGGTAGTCATTCTTCGCAACCCTCACTGTGAGTTTGTCGTTCAGAAGTCCTATATTTTCCCTGGTCACCGTAGCCATAATAAATACGTTTAATGTTTAATGCGTAAAGCCCTGTTGAGCGAATCTGTATGAATAATCTCAATCTCCGGTCCCCAATGGAGGAGCTTACAATTGGAAGATTTTAACAGGGCTGCAAAGTTAAGATAAATTGCTAAAAAAAACTGTGAATAAATTGAGAATAAAAGCCTGGTGGACTTGGCTTTTTTTTTATGATTCGATATGTGCGGGTGGAGGGACTCGAACCCCCATGCCTCGCGGCTTCAGATCCTAAGTCTGATGCGTCTGCCAATTTCGCCACACCCGCTACTTTGAAGTTACCCGGAAGGGTTGCAAAAGTAGGGGATTTATTTTGTAAATTCGTAATGTATGGAAACTGTAGCAGCGATCCCTAAATATAATCTTACGGAAGACCAGGAAAAAAAACTCATACTAAGGGAATACCGCGCGCTATTGCGATCTCTAAAACCAAAATTAAAATCCGGCGACAAGGAACTGGTTCGCAATGCTTTTGAAATGTCAGCAGAAGCACATAAAACAATGCGTCGTAAAAGCGGCGAGCCCTATATACTACATCCTCTTGCAGTAGCGAGGATCTGCTCCGAAGAGGTGGGGTTGGGAGTTCGCTCCACCATTTGCTCCTTGCTCCACGACACAGTGGAAGATACAGATATTACACTGGAAGATGTTGAAAGGGAATTCGGAGGGGAGATTGCCAGGATCGTCGACGGGCTGACAAAAATTGCCAATGTAAGCGACGTAAATGCTTCGCAACAGGCGGAGAATTTCAAGAAAATATTACTTACGCTGACCGATGATCCCCGCGTCATTTTAATCAAACTTGCCGATCGGCTGCATAACATGCGCACCCTTGACAGCATGAAAAGGGAAAAGCAATTGAAAATATCTTCTGAAACCGTTTATGTGTATGCTCCTCTTGCACACCGCATGGGTTTGTATAATATCAAAACTGAATTGGAAGACCTGGCCATGAAATACCTGGAGCCGGAGGAATACAGGGAACTCGCGCGCAAATTATCAGAAACCAAAAGNNAAAGGGAACGCTCCAGGTATATCAACGAGTTCATCAAACCGCTCAAGGAAAAATTAGAAAAAGGGGAATTCAAATTTGAAATATACGGCAGACCCAAGAGTATCCATTCCATCTGGAACAAGATGCGTAAGAAAGGCGTTGCCTTTGAAGAAGTATACGATTTGTTTGCGATCCGTGTTATCCTGGATTCCTCCCCTGAAAGAGAAAAAGAAGATTGCTGGAAAGTATATTCCCTGATCACAGACGAATACAGCCCATCCCCTGAAAGGTTGCGCGATTGGCTGAGCAACCCTAAATCTAACGGATACGAAGCTTTACATACGACCGTGATGGGTCCGCAGGGAAAATGGGTTGAAATCCAGATCCGTTCAAAACGGATGAATGAAATTGCAGAAAAAGGCCTGGCCGCGCACTGGAAATATAAGGAAGGCGGCAACGATGAAAGCCGTTTTGACAAATGGTTTCAGCAGATAAGGGAAGTTTTGAATACAGAGGACAATGATTCAATTAATTTTTTGCAGGATTTCAAAACAAGCTTTTTAGCAGAGGAAATATACGTGTATACGCCAAAAGGTGATGTTAAGATGCTGCCGGTAGGTTCCACAGCGCTTGACTTCGCATTTTCTATCCATAGTGCGATCGGTGTGAGGTGTATCGGGGCCAAAGTCAATCATAAACTTGTTCCCATCAGCCATAAATTAAGAAGCGGGGACCAGATTGAAATTATTACTTCCAACAAACAAAGGCCCAGTGACGATTGGCTGAATAT
>PLCH01000567.1 GCA_003135585.1 Chitinophagaceae bacterium | reverse complement strand
TGAGTGGGCTTACCAACTGAGCCGGGTAGAATCCAGCTATTTCACCGAGACGGTCAGTTATCTATTCGGATACATGAACGCATTGGTAAATATTATTTTCGGAGTAGCATTTCTACTGATTCCGGTTCAACGGAAATTTAAATTGGATGCACCTAAATGAAGAAGAATTATTATGCAAAACCAGGTTTTATATATTNNACCATTATTTTCTCCGTATTGATTACGGTGATAATTATCTATTTTTTTTCATCCATCATCCGTTATCACAGGCGGTATGTTAAAATGCAAAAAGAAAGAATCTTGGCAGAAATCACGATCCAGGAAAATGAACGGAAGAGGATTGCTGCCGATCTTCATGATAGCCTCGGACCTTTATTATCAGCAATAAAACTTAACATCAACAGTATCGACATTCAACCACACGATAAGGCCATCGTAGATAAAGCAGGTAAATCACTCGATGAAATTATTGGCAGCATGAGGCAAATATCATACGATCTATTGCCCAATACCCTGGAACGGAAAGGCCTGGCTGAAGCCATCCGGGACTTTATTGGTCATATTAACACAAGGCAGATAATCAATATCCAGGTATATGTTGTAAAAAACATCCAGGTTCCAAAAGAAAAAGAAATTCATATTTTCCGTATGCTTCAGGAAATTGTACACAATACCATCAAACACGCTAATGCAAAGAACCTTCAGATTGGCATGAGTGAGGAAGATAATTACCTGCTGCTTCTTACCAAAGATGACGGTGTGGGTTTTGATGCAGATTCAGTAAAAGTAAATTCAAAAGGTCTGGGATTGAAGAGCCTCGAAAGTCGTTGCGAAATTCTAAATGGAATATCATCTATGGAATCCATACCCGGTTCCGGCACCAATTATTTTATAAAAATACCGATGGTTTAATATAAATTTGACTGCTGACTCATCTGATGAATTATACAATCAGGCTGGTTATTGCCGACGACCACGAAATTTTCAGGGATGGCCTCGCTCTTATGCTTTCTAAACAAGATAATCTTTCTCTTGTTGGACAGGCCGGCGATGGAATAGAGCTTATTGCATTAGTGGAAGAATTGCATCCTGATCTTGTGATCACGGATATAAAAATGCCCCGTTTGGATGGCATTGAAACGACCAGGTTATTATTGCAAAAAAATCCCCATCTTAAAATCATTGCCCTTTCTATGTTTGATGAGGACAACTTGATTGTGGAAATGCTGGAAGCCGGCGCGAAGGGTTATTTGTTAAAGAATGCGGATAAAAAAGAAATCCTGGAAGCGATTTCGACTGTGTTTGAAGACAATATTTTTTATTGCAAACATACTTCAGCAAAATTGGCATCCATGATCGTGAAGAGCAGATTTGATCCCCATAAAAAAAACCGCGATATAGTTTTCAGCAGCCGTGAAAAGGAAATCATTGGGCTTATTTGCAGACAATTCACCGCCCAACAAATGGGAGATCACCTTTACCTGAGCAAACGTACAGTAGAAGGCTACCGTACAAAAATAATGGAAAAAATGGAGGCAAAGAATACAGCCGGAGTAGTAATATTTGCACTCAAGAATAACCTGATCAAAGAAGAGGATATACTCTGATCAGCCGCAAAATTATCAGGAGCCAGCTGGCTTTTGTTTTGTTTTCATGGTTTCCAACAATTTTTGTTGTTGTTGGAGTTCCTGGTTTTGTTTAACCTGGTCCTTTTCATTTTGGTCCAGATCTCCCTGGGATTTCCTGAGCTTTTTCTGCAGATCACCCTGCTCGGTCAGTAAATGGCCCATTTTTTTATGTAATTTTTCTTTGGTCCCAATATCCTGTTGGGAATTGTCCTGTATTAAATTTGCCTCTTTTTGCTGTTCAATTTTATTTTGGTCGAGCTCCCCCTGTATTTTCCTGATCCGTTTATCCAGGTCATTCTTTTCATCCAACAGGTTATCATATTTCTTTCGGGCTTTCTTAACAGCATCCTCCTGGTCATTTATCGCAATTTCCAGGTTATGGGCTTCAATAAAAGGGGCAATATTATTAAGAAACGATTTTTCGGCATCAATTCTTGTGCTTCCCTCCACTGGTGGAACAAGAATGGCTTCATTG
The DNA here is from genome assembly GCA_003135585.1 of Chitinophagaceae bacterium. GTDB lineage: Bacteria > Bacteroidota > Bacteroidia > Chitinophagales > Chitinophagaceae > Puia. Next base: position 3,873 of record PLCH01000567.1, on the reverse strand, counting down.
GCTTTTGTTGCGAGCAGAGAAACCACTGTAATATCTTTTTCCTTACGGCTTTTGCGCTCGATTTTAAAATAAAGATCACTCGGATCTGTATCGTTGCTGTCTAACTTTGCGGCCTTAAAAATGTGAAATCCATTTGAATTGGTTTCTTTAGATCCTCTTTTCGTCAGGTAATCTTTAATCGCATCTTCCACTATCCCTTCAGAATAGGGCCATTCAACAATGGCAACCGGCTGCATCGTTTTCTGATATTCAATCTTCCCTTCAAAGGCCTGCGCAGGCAGGTTTACTTTACAGGCAACCACCATAATCAATAGGTATAATACTTTTTTCATAAAATAACCTTTATTTACGAAGCAAATTTATGATACAATATTTCAACGGCTATTTTATTTTAAAACCGAAATATCGAAAGATGAGGTTTATTTTTGACTATTAATTCCTATTTATTGAGCAGCATTAAGAAATTAGCGGGACAAACAATCTGGTATGGGGCAAGCTCCATTTTTGCAAGGTTCCTCTATTACATGCTTACCCCCTATTTGACACTAAAATTCGCAGGAACGACCCAATATGGTCAGATGACCCTGGTTTATTCCCTTATACCTTTTCTGAATACTTTGGTGCTGTTTGGGTTTGAAACGGCCTATTTCCGTTATGTTCAAAAACGGGAAGATGAAAAGGAGGTATACAACACCATTACCAGTTCTTTGATCGTGAGCACCACCGTTATAACGGNNGTATATTGGCATTGGCCATCATCCTGAATATATAACCATCAGCGCCTTTATCATTGCGTTTGATGCACTGGCTGCCATCCCATTCGCCAAACTCAGGCATGAGGCAAGACCAAAAAAATACGCTTTTATAAGGATTGCAGGCATCCTGCTGAATATTCTTGTGGCCTATTTTTTTCTTTCCATATGCCCAGCCCTTCAGAAAAAACATCCGGACAGTATCATCCTGCTCTTCTACAACCCAGGATTTGGGGTGGGATATGTATTGATAGCCAATCTCGCCCAATCCTTTTTTCAGGTGGCAGCCCTGTCAAAAGAATTGTCGCAATTTCAATGGAAGTTAAATAAGACCCTTTGGAGGGAAATCATCATTTATTCCCTTCCTCTGACGATTGCCGGGTTCGGGGGAATGATTAATGAAACTTTTGACAGGATCATGCTGCAAAAACGATCACCGCTTTCGGGTGATGCGGCGACTTTCCAGGTGGGCATTTATGGCGCCTGCTATAAATTATCCATTCTGATTACCTTATTTGTCCAGGCTTTTCGCATGGGGGCAGAACCTTTTTTCTTTCGCCAATCAACAGATGAGAACGCCCCCAGGACCTATGCAAGGGTCATGAAATTTTTTGTAATAACGATCTGCATTATGTTTCTTTTCGTAGCTCTTTATCTGGACATATGGAAGTATTTCATCCGGGACAAAAAAATGTGGGAAGGATTGAAAGTGGTCCCCATACTTCTTTTCGCGAATATGTTCCTGGGGATCTATTATAATCTCTCCATTTGGTATAAATTATCTCACTCAACAAGGGCGGGTGCCTATATAACGCTGATTGGCGCCGCCTTAACGCTTGCCATCAACTATTTATTCATCCCAGCCTATAGTTATATGGCCTGTGCATGGGCAACCTTCGTGTGCTATGGAAGTATGATGGTGATTTCCTTTGTCTGGGGCCAAAAAGAATACAGAATTCCTTATGCATGGAAAAAACTGATAGCATATATGTTCATTGCAGCATTGATATATTTCATTCATCATTTACTGACGGGGCTATGGAAAAACAGATGGATCAATCTTGGCCTGGCGAGTTTTTTCATAGTTGTCTATTCCCTATTTATTCTAAGGATCGAAAAAAAAGAATTTCAGCAATTGCCTTATCTTGGTAAATGGATATACCGGCTGGCATAGGAGCACTGCAAAGGTTCTTAACCAAGTAAAAATGGGTTATTTTTTTTCTCAAAACCGATCGTTGTCGGTTCACCATGACCCGGATAAACGATCACTTCATCCGGCAATGCAAATAATTCATTTCTGATACTTTTCACTAGTGTGCCCATGTCACCGCCCGGAAGATCAGTTCTTCCTATGCCCAACCGGAATAAAACGTCTCCGCTGACAATAAATCCCTGTTTTTCAGAGTAAAAGGAAATACTACCAGGAGAATGACCAGGAGTAAAAAGTATTTTTAATTCACTGTCTCCCAGCTTTAGTATATCTCCTTCTTTCAAAAATACCAATTCAGAGCGGTAATTTTCAAATGGCATATTCCATGTCAGGGCCGCCTTAGGGGCATAATTCAATACTATTTTCTCATTTTCATGTAAATGAAGTGTTAACCCATACTCGTCAAAAATGAATTTATTGCCAAAAACATGGTCGAGATGACAATGGGTATTTAACAAATATTTAGGTGTGAGCCTCCTTTGTTGAAAAAATTCCTGGAGGGTCTTGCGCTCCTTCTCAAAATAGCATCCCGGATCAATAATAAAGGCATCCTTTTCGTCGAATAACACGTATGTATTTTCCTGGACAGGATTAAAGGTGAATTTTTTTACAGAAAGCATACGACAATTATTTTCATTTGAATCAAAATGAATTTCCCTGATAATAGGGATTGTTTTAACTTTAAAAATTCAAAGAATTGGTATGCAAGATTATCAGAATAAGTTACAATCCAGATATTTTTTTTTAGTCCTTGCCAGTTTATTTTTCTTCGTTGTCCAAACCAAAGCCCAGGTGAACACCGTAGAATTCGGTCAGAACCGTTTACAGTTCAAAAAATTCAAGTGGAAATACTATCAGACACCAAATTTCAATACCTACTTCAGCCAGAATGGCCAGCCTTTAGGGAAATACGTTGCCCAGATAGCCGAAAAAGAATTACCAAGCATTGAACAATTTGTAGAATACGGACTCCAGCGCCGGGCCAATATCATTATTTACAATAGCTTTAATGAGATGGAGCAATCTAATATAGGATTGAACCTGGATTGGCAGACAACCGGAGGAATCACCAAACTTGTCAACAATAAAATGATCGTTGACTATACCGACGATCACAATAAACTACGTATCCAGATAAGACAGGGAATTGCACGTATCCTTGTTGAAAATATCCTTTTCGGCGATGACCTGGGGGAGTTTGCAGCTAACCAGGCCCTGCTGGACCTTCCCCAATGGTTAACGGACGGTTATATTGAATATGTTGCGGAAAACTGGAATACCGAGTTAGATGACCAGTTGAAATCAGCGATTCTTTCCGGCAGGTATAATAATTTTTATAATATGGCATTTGAGAGACCCAACCTGGCGGGACATGCATTCTGGTATTATTTTGCGGAAAAATACAAAAAGGAAAATGTTACCTATTTTCTTTATCTCTCAAGAGTATACCGAAGCCTAAACAGCGCTTCGCAAAGGATTTGCAAAAAGAAATTTAAAGATGTCCTGAAAGATTTCATGACAGAGGAAGAGGAAAAATATTCAAAAGACATCCGGGGACGGCGCAATTTTCCAAAGGGAACCGTTTCGGTTGTCGAAGACANNGACATATGCCGTTGTTGAATTCAACCACGGGCAATACTGCGTTGTGCTTCATGAAAATTTTGTCAATACCAAAGTCCTATTAAAAAGCGGTGTACGGACCAACCAGAAACAACTCGATCCCCATTATCCGCTAATCGCCTGGGACGGCAAAGGAACAAGGCTTGCAGTGGTGTACTGTAAAGAAGGTAAGATCCGTCTTTTTGTATACGACGTGGTTTCCAAATATAAACGGTTCGTCCAGGATTTGGCGGAATTTGACCAGATACAGGATATGAAGTATATGTTGGACAACAATACCCTCCTTTTAAG
>PLCH01000114.1 GCA_003135585.1 Chitinophagaceae bacterium | reverse complement strand
CCCGCGGTTCCAAACAGCAGATCAAACAGCTGGCAGGCATTCGTGGATTGATGGCGAAACCAAGAAAATCAGGTTCCACCGGCAGCGAAATTATCGAAAACCCGATCCTGTCGAATTTCAAAGGCGGCCTGAACGTATTGGATTATTTTATCTCCACGCATGGTGCCCGCAAAGGCCTGGCCGATACAGCCTTAAAAACAGCCGATGCAGGTTACCTGACCCGCCGCCTTGTTGACGTTGCGCAGGATGTCGTAATCACAGAGGAAGATTGCGGTACCCTTAGGGGAATTGCAACCTCTGCCTTGAAAGATAACGAAGATATTGTTGAACCGCTTTATGACAGGATACTTGGACGTACTTCCCTTCATGATGTGTACGATCCCTTGAATGATCAAATCATTGCAAGGGCCGGTGAAGAGATCACCGAAGAGGTAGCTAAGAATATTGAAGAGTCCGGTATCGAAGCAATCGAGATTCGGTCTGTGTTGACCTGTGAAAGCAAACGCGGAGTTTGTGTAAGGTGTTATGGTAAAAACCTGGCAACCGGATACACAACCCAAAGGGGAGATGCGGTAGGTATTATTGCTGCCCAATCTATTGGAGAGCCTGGTACCCAGCTCACCTTGCGTACCTTCCACGTGGGTGGTGTTGCAGGTTCTGCTTCGGTAGAGTCATCCCTTGTTGCTAAATTCGACGGCACCATCCAGTTCGACGGATTAAGAACAGTCACTACAGAGAATAATGAAAAGGTTAAGGTCCATGTGGTCATCGGACGCACGGGAGAAGTTAGGATCATGGATGTTAAAAATGACCGTCTTTTGATTACTAACAACGTGCCTTACGGAGCTACGCTGACCGTGAAGGATGGACAAAAAGTAAACAAAGGTGATATCATTTGCACCTGGGATCCATTCAATAACGTCGTGATTGCGGAAATTACAGGTAAAGTAAAATTTGACAACGTAATCGAAGGAATCACCTACAGGGAAGAAGCCGACGAACAAACCGGTCACCGCGAAAAAGTGGTTATTGAAACCAAAGACAAAACAAAGATCCCTTCCATGATCATCGAAGGGGCAAAGGAAATAAAATCTTACAACCTTCCAGTGGGCAGTCATATAATTATTGACGGCGGGGAGGAAGTAACAGCAGGACAGGTAATAGTCAAAATACCCCGCGTCCTGGGTAAGTTAAGAGATATCACGGGAGGTCTTCCACGTGTAACAGAATTATTTGAAGCACGCAACCCCGGCAACCCCGCGGTTGTTTCCGAAATTGACGGGGTAGTTGCTTTTGGAAATATTAAAAGAGGTAACCGTGAGATCATCGTCGAAGCGAAAGACGGAGTGATTCGCAAATACCTGGTTCCTCTCACCCGGCAGATCCTAGCACAGGATGGCGACTTCATCAAGGCAGGGGCGCAACTATCGGACGGGCAGACAGCACCTGCAGATATCCTGGCAATCAAGGGCCCCTTTGCAGTGCAGGAATATGTGGTCAATGAAATACAGGAAGTATACCGCCTGCAGGGTGTGAAGATTAATGATAAGCATATCGAAGTGATCGTCCGCCAGATGATGCGTAAATTGAATATTGTCGATCCGGGAGACACCAGATTCCTCGAAGAGGAAACAGTGGATAAATTTGAATTCCTAAATGAGAATGATTGGATTTTCGATAAGAAGGTCATAACCGATGCCGGAGATTCCACTAAATTGAGACCGGGACAAATTGTGAGCCTGCGTGAAGTGAGGGAGGAAAATTCCATTTTGCGCCGCAGCGATAAAAAACTGGCGGAATTCCGGGATGCTAAGACAGCTACCTCTGCGCCCATGTTGCTTGGTATCACCAAAGCATCACTCGGTACCCAGAGCTGGATATCGGCTGCATCCTTCCAAGAAACCACCAAGGTATTGTCCTCTGCTGCCATCCAGGGTAAGAGCGATGAAATGATGGGATTGAAAGAAAATGTGATCACAGGTCATCCGATACCTGCCGGAACAGGTTTGCGCGAATTCGAGAATATGATCGTTGGCAGCAAGGAAGAGTATGAATTGCTGCAGACTTCGCGTGAGGCAATGCAGTTTGACGAGGAGGANNATATTAAACCAGGGAAGTTTTTCTCTGGTTTTTTTTGTCTGACAAACAGTGTTTCTTAAAAAACCGTTAATCCGTTATGGTTTTTTGTACAAAGGATATAATTTGCAAGCGAACTACCCAATCACGCAAAGCGATAAATGAGCTCCTCAACCTATACGCACTGCCTAACGGCTCACGTTAACGGTTCAAGGCTTGTTCCGAAGCCCGATGATGCAAATTTTAAATGAATGTGTGGTATTACCAAATTTATTCACTATGTAGGCGAAAGGAGTGACGCTTACATCCGATCCACCTAACGATGGATTGGTTTTACACTCTTTCTTATAAAATATGAAACATCTCTCCACTATACTAAGTTTGATTGCTTTGGTGTTAATCGCTGTATTGTTCTTTATGTTTTTTAATCACACGGAACAATTAAAGAAAATATCTGTGGCTACAGAAAAACAATCCGCTTCCACTTTCAGGATCGCCTATTTTTCCATAGACTCCCTGGAGGCTCACTACAATTATTTTAAAGACATGCTAACCCAGGCCAAGGCTAAGGAAAATACGATGAACAGTGAACTTGGCAATATGGAAAGATCTTACCAGCAAAAGATTGCCGAATGGCGCAAAAAAGGTTCCGGCATGTCCCAAAAGGAAAGTGAGCAGGCTCAACAGGAGTATGGGGTGATGCAGCAGAATTTGCAGACACGCAGGGATGCACTGGGGCAGGAGATGTTCAAATACAATGAAGACATGAAGTCGGAGGTTAAGAAAAAAATTGAAAATTTTCTGAAAGAATATAATAAGCAAAAAAACTATGCCTTCATTTTTGCCTATGAACCTAATTCATTTATCTATTATAAAGATACCGTGTATGAGATTACCCATGACTTACTGGATGGATTAAATGCCGGGTACCGGAAGAAGAACTAAAATTCCTTATCTTCCGTTTTATTTCATTTTAATTTATGGTTGAAGCCGCTACTACTTTCAAACCTTCCCTTGGTCTATTGGATGCAACCATGATTGTGGCAGGTTCTATGATCGGTTCCGGTATATTCATTGTAAGCGCAGATATTACCCGCAATGTCGGGAGCAGTGGCTGGCTGATCTTTGTATGGCTGATCACAGGATTCATGACCCTGACAGCAGCCATCAGCTATGGGGAATTGAGCGCCATGTTCCCCAAAGCCGGCGGACAATATGTTTATCTAAAGGAGGCTTATAATCCCCTCACCGGTTTTTTATATGGATGGAGTTTTTTTGCGGTTATACAAACAGGTACGATTGCAGCGGTAGGGGTGGCCTTTTCTAAATTTGCGGGCTATTTCTTCCACGGCTTGGAATTAAAGCCGCAAAATATAATCTTGCAAATCGGGTCTATTAAGATTTACAGGGCTCAGCTGGTGACCATTTTACTGATAGTTTTTCTTACTTATGTAAATACAAAAGGGATCAAAGCCGGAAAAATCATTCAAACCACCTTCACCGTTACTAAATTGCTTTCTCTTTTTGGATTGATTGGTTTTGGCTTTTTACTGGGTGCCAATAAGGATGTCTGGCATGCCAACTGGAGCGATGCCTGGAGTATGCATCTTATCAGTGCAGACACCGGGTTGATCACTCCCGTGGTGGGAGCCGCCGTTCTGGGGGCTATTGCAGCCTCCATGGTAGGTTCAATTTTTTCAAGCGATGCATGGAACAATGTCACGTTTATTGCAGGTGAAATAAAGAATCCAAAAAAAAATATTGGGTTGAGCCTCTTTCTGGGCACGCTTATCGTTACTGTCATCTATGTGGCAGCAAACCTTATGTATACTGCGGTGATGCCGATGCATGATATTGCTTTTTCCCCGCAGGACAGGGTTGCCGTGACGGCTGCCAATGTGATATTTGGTAATGTGGGTACTTATATCATTGCAGTAATGATAATGATCTCCACTTTTGGTTGTAATAACGGCCTGATACTCGCGGGTGCGCGGGTGTATTACACCATGGCAAAGGATGGTCTATTTTTTAAAAGCGCAGGCTCTCTGAATAAGTTTGCGGTTCCCCAATGGGCTCTCTGGGCACAGGCTACAGTTGCTTGTTTTTTGTGCCTGAGTGGAAAATATGGTGATCTGCTCGATATGGTTGCTTTTGTAGCCGTCGTTTTCTATGCATTGACAATCCTGGGGATTTTCATCCTCCGGAAAAAACGCCCCGATATGGAAAGACCGTATAAGGCTTTTGGGTACCCGCTTTTACCGGCTATTTATATCCTGCTGGCGATTGCATTTTGTATTGCGCTGATCATTCAAAAACCAACTTATGCGGGTTGGGGATTAGCGATTGTGCTTGCAGGTATTCCTTTATATTTTGCAGCGGTGGCTAGCAGGAAAGTTTCCTAATCTCTTTTTGTATGATTGATCTGGTTAAATTATTCGAAGAATTTAAAAATATAAGAGCAGGGGTGATCGGCGACGTTATGCTGGATACTTATTTGTGGGGACATGTGGAACGAATTTCGCCTGAAGCCCCGGTGCCGGTCGTAAGCCTGGATAAACGCGAATACAGGATCGGTGGTGCTGGAAATGTAGCCATTAACCTTGCATCACTGGGTGCAGAGGTAAGTGTTTTTTCAGTTATTGGTCAGGATGATGAAGGAAACATCCTTAAGGAACTATTGGAAAAGAAGGGTATACATACCGGTGATATATCAAGAAGCGAAACCCGTATTACCACGAATAAAGCCCGTATCATCAGCCGTAACCAGCAGATGATGCGCCTGGATTCCGAGACGACGAGGGATCTTTCCCCCGAAGATGAAGACAGGATCGTTCAAAGAATTGAGAATTACCTTTCGCAAAAAAGGCCTCAGGTTATTATTTTCGAAGATTACAACAAGGGCGTTTTAACGGAAAGGCTGATTACAGAGGTTATCGCGCTTTGCAAAAAGCAACAGATCCTGACGGCCGTAGATCCTAAAAAAAAGCACTTCTTTTTGTATAAGGGTGTAGATATTTTTAAACCCAATCTCAAGGAGGTGAGGGAAGGACTGAATCTTTTACTAAATGAAATTAATTTACCTGCCTTACAGCATATTCATCAATTGCTAACGGATAAATTGAAACATCGAATTTCTTTTATCACACTCTCAGAAAAGGGGGTATTTTACCAGGAAGAAAAGCTGGCCAAAATTATTCCTTCCTATGTACGCAGTATTGCTGACGTTTCCGGCGCCGGGGACACCGTAATCGCTGTTGCGTCTCTGGTCTTTGCAGCTACAAAAGATACCAGTCTTATGTCGGAGATTGCCAATATTGCGGGTGGCCTTGTCTGCGAAGAGGTGGGGACAGTGGCCATAGACAGGGACCGTTTACTGGAACGTTGCAAACTGCTTTTAGATAAATTCTGAAGGGTCTATCGCATTTGAAATAATCAAACGGGTATTTATTACGGGGCGCTTTATGCTGTTCTGACAAAAAACCAACCGGATTGATATTATTTGAAAATATTAACTGTAGATCGGCAGGGTCTGCCGGTGGATGGTTTCTAGGNNGATATTCTGATATGGGAGAATTGAAGCTTTGCTTTTTTTGAACGATCAAGCCAAAACTTATATGAAAAAAATCTTTTCAGTTGCTTTGGGTTTGTTTTGGGTATTTGCAAATGCCCTGTCTGCCCAGCAGCCTGCCGTCACTCATCCCAATACATCGGAACCGGGTTGGTTAAATCTTTTCAAGGATGACTTATCTGACGCCATATTTCCGAAAGGCATTTGGACGGTTGCTGGGGCAGTAATCACTGCATCAAAAGACGAAACCATCTATAGTGAAAAATCCTATAATAATTTTATTTTGGATCTTGAGTTTAAAAATGCAAAAGGCACCAACAGCGGGGTATTTGTTCACGCCAGTGACCTGGCTGACAATGTTCCGAATTCTGTAGAGATTCAAATTTGTGATGATTTCTACCCGGAATGGGCCAACTCCCCGCCTGACTGGCATTGCGCATCCATATTCGGTCACCAGCCTCCTGTAAAATCCCTTGTAAAACATCCAGGTGAATGGAACCATTATACCATTAGCTGTATCGGTCGGAAAATTTGGGTGGTACTCAATGGGGAATTGGTCAATCAATGCGACATGAGCCTTTTCACTTCCGCAAAAAAGAACCCTGATGGCACCCCAATACCGGAGTGGCTTGATAAACCTATGGCTGAAATTTCGCTGAAAGGGCATATCGGTCTGCAGGGTAAGCATGCAGGTGCGCCCATTTTCTTCAGGAATATTAAGATCAAAGAGCTCTGATAAAACTGGGCTACCCATTAACAAATCACTATTCAAAAAATTTAAGAAGATGGGCGATATTCGGATAAAAAAACAAATAAAAAAATATGATGCCGTAATCGTTGGTTCCGGGGCGGGCGGCGGGATGGCAGCTTATGTGTTATCCAAGGCAGGCTTTAAAATATGTTTGGTTGAGGCGGGACCGATGTTTGATCCGGCGATCCATTCATCCCAGTTAAAAAATCCATGGGAATCTCCCAGGAGAGGTGCCAGTACAAAATTCCGGCCCTTTGGAGATTTTGACGGTAGTTTTTGGGGTTGGGATATAGATGGAGAACCCTATACAAAAAAAGATGGGACAAAATGGGATTGGTGGCGTTCCCGCATGGTTGGCGGCCGTACCAATCACTGGGGGAGAATATCCCTGCGCTTTGGACCCAGAGATTTTAAACGCCGGAGTATTGACGGATTGGGAGATGACTGGCCAATCACTTATGATGACATAAAGCCATACTACGACAAAATCGACCAGTTGATAGGCGTATTCGGAACCAATGAAGGATTGCCAAACGACCCGGATGGAATTTTCCTTCCTCCCCCCAAACCGAGGTTGCACGAACTCTTCATAAAAAAAGCAGCTACTGGGATAGGTATCCCCGTGATACCTTCCCGTTTATCCATACTGACCAGGCAAATCAATAAGGAGCGGGGAGCCTGTTTTTTTTGTGCACAATGTGGAAGGAGTTGTAAAGTGTATGGAGATTTTTCTTCTTCTTCCGTTCTGGTTAAACCTGCCCTGGCCACCGGGAATGTTGATCTGGTTACCAATGCAATGGCAAGAGAGGTATTGACCGATAAGGAAGGCCTGGCTACCGGTGTATCCTATGTAAGTAAACTGGATATGCAGGAATATGAAGTGAGCGGAAGTGTGGTGATACTGGCTGCCAGCACCTGTGAATCTGCCCGGCTCTTGCTCAATTCAAAATCCCAGCAACATCCGAACGGCTTGGCCAATTCAAGTGATGTGGTAGGTAAATACCTGCATGATTCAACGGGGGCGGGAATGGGAGGTATTATCCCGGCCTTGTTTAACCGCAAAAGGTACAATGAAGACGGAGTGGGTGGCATGCATGTTTACACCCCTTGGTGGCTGGATAACAAAAAGCTCGATTTCCCGCGCGGCTACCATATAGAATATGGGGGAGGATTCGATATGCCATTATATGGATTCAATTGGGGAATTGAAGAAGCAAATGGAAAATTTCTGGTGAATGGAAAGCAGAAAGAAGCAGGAGGGTACGGCGCTTCATTGAAGGAAGACAACAGGTACGCTTATGGCGCAGGGGTCGGAATGGCCGGCCGGGGTGAAGCTGTGGCAAGAGCCGATAATTATTGCGAACTAGATCCTGAGGTTGTTGATAAATATGGCATTCCGGTACTGAGGTTTCACGTTAAACATTCAGATTATGAAATCAAACAGGCCAAACACATGAAGGAAACTTTTACAGAAATCCTTCATAATATGGGTGCGGCCGTAACCTGGGGAAATGATGACGGGCCTCATAACAATTGGGGTTTGGACAACCCCGGTAATGTGATACACGAAGCCGGAACGGTGAGAATGGGCGAGGATCCTAAAACCTCAGCGCTGAACAAATGGAGTCAGGCGCATGATTGTAAAAATCTATTCAACGTGGATGGAGGCCAGTTTGTTTCACAGGCGGATAAAAATATTACGTGGACCATCCTTGCTTTATCGATGCGGGCAAGCGAACATATCGTGGATGAAATGAAAAAACAGAATTTGCGATCCTGAACGCCTGCTAAAATTGTATTTCAGGAGCTGTCCGGTTTTAAAAAAAAATAAAACAATACCAATGGACAGGAGAAAGTCTATCAAAGCTTTGGTTGTTGGAACCGTTTCGGCTGGCATATTG
>PLCH01000529.1 GCA_003135585.1 Chitinophagaceae bacterium | reverse complement strand
TGTGCATTCATATTAGCGCCATCCATATATACCAGTCCCCCATTATCATGGATCGTCTTGCAAATTTCCCTGATGCTTTCTTCAAATACCCCATGGGTGGAAGGATAAGTCACCATCAGTCCTGCCAGAGAATCTTTGTACTGGACAGCTTTGGCCTTTAGATCGTTTAGATCAATATGTCCTTCTTCGTCGCTTTTTACCACAATCACTTTCATACCTGCCATGACCGCACTCGCCGGATTGGTGCCATGAGCAGAAATGGGGATCAACATCAGGTTGCGGTGCCCCTGTTTCGAGTGGGCATGATAAGCCCTGATGGCCAGGAGGCCTGTGTATTCACCCTGAGCCCCGCTGTTGGGCTGCAAAGAAGTAGCGGCAAAACCCGTGATTTTGCAAAGCCATTCTTCCAACTCCGTGATAATTTGCCTATAACCCAGCCATTGGTTTTCAGGCGCAAACGGATGAAGCTTGCTGAAAGCAGGCCAGCTAAGAGGTATAAGTTCGGTAGCCGCGTTAAGTTTCATGGTGCAGGAACCAAGTGGGATCATGGAGGTGTTAAGGGAGATATCCTTATTTTCAAGACTCTTCATAAAACGCATCATCTCAGTCTCACTGTGATGTGAATTAAAAACAGGATGCGTTAAATATTCAGAGTTTCGAATTGCAAACAAAGGGATATTTTTTGCCTGATCGTCCATGTCAAATGTGGCTACTACTCGGTCAAGCCCTCGTGCCTCTGCAAAAACCGTAAGGATATCGATAATATTCTGCTGGGTAGTAGTTTCATCCAAAGTGATACCGATATAATACTGGTCGAAAGAGTGGAAATTGGTTTGGCGAGCTTCCGCAATGGAATGGATTTTTTCGGAATCAGGCACTTTTATTTTCAGGGTGTCAAAAAAATATTCATTGAAATTGGAATAACCAAGTTCTGCCAGTTCATTGGATAATGTCAGGGCCAGCAGACTCACTCTTCTTGCAATATCTTTTAATCCTCCAGGCCCATGGTATACAGCATACATTGCAGCCATGTTCGCAAGCAAAGCCTGCGCGGTGCAAATATTGGAAGTTGCCTTTTCGCGTTTAATATGTTGCTCTCTTGTTTGAAGCGCCATACGCAGCGCACGGTTTCCCTGTGCGTCAATGCTCACACCAATGATGCGGCCGGGCAACGATCTTTTGAAATCATCCTTTGCTGCAAAAAAAGCGGCATGTGGCCCTCCAAATCCGAGGGGCACACCAAATCGCTGGGCACATCCTATGGCAACATCTGCGTTGAGTTCCCCCGGAGATTTCAGAAGCGTCAAAGCCAGAAGGTCGGTTGCCATCACAATAAATCCACCTATTTCATGGACATGAGCTATAAAAACGCCGTAATCAAGGATATTTCCGTCGCTGTTTGGGTATTGGACGATGGCGCCGAAGTAACTGCTGTCAAGGCTTGCATTCTTAAAATTTCCTTGAACCAGCTCAATACCAAGGGGCCCTGCCCTGGTAATTAAAATATCTTTGGTCTGTTCAAATATTGCTTCATCAACAAAAAATCTGGGGACCGATACATGATCATGATCCTTGTTCTTCAGGTTAAAAAACATGATCATCGCTTCTGCAGCAGCAGTACCCTCATCAAGCAGGGAGGCATTGGCCAGCGGCAACCCTGTAAAATCAGCCACCATTGTTTGAAAATTCAGCAAACTTTCCAGCCTGCCTTGCGCAATCTCCGCCTGGTAAGGAGTGTACTGAGTGTACCAGCCCGGATTTTCAAACAGATTGCGCAGAATGACCGAAGGCGTGATAGTGTCGTAATAACCCTGGCCGATATAGGTCTTAAAAACCTTGTTTTTGGCAGCCACCTTTTGCAATTCCGCCAGGTATTCATTTTCACTAACAGGTTGAGTGATGTCAACTTCCTGTTTAATGCGGATGGAATCTGGGATGGCCTTATCAATCAATTCATCCAAGGATGCCAAACCGATAAGGTCCAACATTTGTTTGGTTTCATGTTCATTGGGCCCAATATGGCGGTTGGCAAATTCATGCGCCTGTTGTTCAAATAAATTCATAATCAGTTCAAGGTTGACCTTTTTAAAAATATGTGCAAAATTACAATGAATCAGGCAGATAAAAATGCCCCGGCCGGAGGTTGAGACAAGTGGAAATAAGAAGAGGCTGCCGGGCGTTCAAAATATTTTCCCTAATTCCCGGGTGTGGCCTTACCCCGGACAATTCAAATCTTTTTATAAGCCCATGATCGGCTTGAAATTTTTAGCCCGGTTTTGGCTTTAAGCGGTCATAATATGTATTGGCCACCCGCCATATTTATTTGAAATTGTTATCGATGGACAATCCTCCATTTTCAAGGTCCCGCAACTCTTCGCTTGTCTGACGGCTGCCATCGTGGCTCCACCCGGGTTTTCCGAAAATATAATTCCATTTCTCTTTCCATCCGATGTCCTTTCGCCGGGCATCTCTCCATATATTTTTCCATTCATGAAATATTATGGAAACGGGTGTTGTTTTATCTGGGGGTATAGTCAACCCGTATTTTTTTTGTTGGTAGTCCTTGTCTGCTAATTCGAGTTGAAAGGTGCCGAATAACTGATCCCAAATTATAAGGAACATCCCCAAATTTTTGTCCAGATATTTTGGGTTGGATGCGTGATGTACCCTGTGATGGGAGGGAGTGACAAAAAAATATTCAAGCCAGCCCATTTTACCAATAAGTTCGGTGTGCACAAAAATACCCCAGATCTGGGTGGCAGAATAGATGAAAATGATGTCAAGTGGTTTAAACCCCAGTAATGCAAGGGGAATAAAATAAATAAACCGGTATAGGGGCTGAAATACGGAAGAACGGAAACCCACTGTAAAATTCATTTGTTCAGATGAATGATGGGTGACATGCACAGCCCAGAAAATTCTGATTTTATGATCAAACCGATGCAACCAATAATAAAGAAAATCCTCCGAAAGAACCAAAAGGATCCAATATGTGACTGCGTGTGTGAAAGAGAAAAGCTGATGGACAAAAAAATAATTCAGGATTAATAAATACACAGCGCGAAACAATAGATCAATGACGCTGTTCAGTAAAAGCAAAAACATATTCTCAACAGTATCTTTCCAATGATATAGCTTGCGGCGCTGGTAATTGCTCAATAGAATTTCCGCACCGATGATGATCATATAGACCGGTGTACTTAGAAGGACCAATAATTGTTCACTCAATGTATTCATGCGCTCAAAAATAGGCCTATCCGTCAATCTTCTTACCTTGCGTATGTTAACAACGTGCTAAACACATGCTATGAAAGACGGTATATTAGAGAACTGGAAAAAAAAATCTGCTGAGAAGCAAAAGATTTACAAAAAATACCTGGCCAGAGCCGACAAAAACAAGGTATTGAGCCAGTTACCCGAGCTGCATGCAGAAGCTTTCAGGAGAATCGACTGTCTTCAATGCGCCAATTGCTGCAAAAATTATTCTCCCAGATTCAAAACCCCCGACATCAAAAGAATTTCAAAACACCTGAAGATGAAAGAAAGTGATTTCATCGAAAGATATTTGCGCCTGGATGAAGAGGGGGATTATGTGGTCAATTCAACCCCCTGTCCTTTTTTAGGAAAAGACAATTATTGCAGTATTTACAGCGTTCGCCCATCTGATTGCGTAAGATTTCCCTATACAGACGAAGATGTATTTTTCAAGCGCCAGCAGCTTACCCTCAAAAATTCAAGTTTCTGTCCAATTGTCTATTTTGTCCTGGATAAACTGGCAGCTAATACAAAATAAACTATAATATCTCACTGGCCCTTTCGTGGTCCACTATCTGGCCTTCCTGATATAAATTTTGTCAGTAAGGCCCAATCTCATCCATTCAATACTCCATCTTTCTAAGAGATGGGGATTTAAACCAGGTTACCATAACCACCATCCAGGTCATGCACCCGCCAAAGATCACAGATGGAATAACCCCTAGCAGCTTTGCAGCCATTCCGCTTTCAAACTGTCCTAATTCGTTACTTGAATTAATAAACATCGAATTTACGCTCATCACCCTGCCGCGCATATTGTCAGGGGTCTTTAATTGCATGATGGTCCCTCTGGTAACTACGCTTATCCCATCGAGCATACCACTTAGCATCAAAGCCGCAAAGGATAACCAAAACACTTTTGATACAGCAAAAACAATGATACAGGTCCCGAATCCGGCAACCGCCAATAATAATTTTTTCCCTTGTTTATGCCGGATAGGGAAGAAAGTAAGTGCAATTACGATGCAAATGGATCCGATATCGGAGGCCCCGTTTAAAAATCCAAAGCCCTGAGGGCCTACATTTAGGATGTCCCTCGCATATACCGGAACCATGGCAACCGCACCTCCAAACAATACTGCAAACAGATCCAGGGAAATGGCACCCAATAACTCTTTTGTCCGGAGGACAAAATGGATTCCTTCCTTAACACTGTCCCATGTTTTCTTTTCTCCCCGCTCATTGAGTGCCGGTTTTGGCGTTAATTGAAAAAGCAATAGGAGGGCAAAAATAATAAGGGAGAGAATAACCGCCAGGGTTCCGGTATTACCCAACCAGGCTATCAGGAAGCCTCCCAATGCGTGTCCACTAACGGATGCGGACAACCACCCTCCCTGATTCCAGGTAGTGGCGTTTTGCAAGGTATGTTTGGGTACCACATGGGCCAGCACGACATTGAAAACTGGCCCGGTAAAGGACCGGATGATGCCAGTGCAAAATATAACGGAATAAATACACACAGCGATCCAGTGATTGCTCAAGTGTGCCAAGGTAAAAGAAGTGGAGAGAAAAAACAGGACAAAAACCGCAACCAGATACNNTCTCAACAACAGCTTCCTCTTTTCACTGATATCAATAATATGACCTGCATACAAGGCGAAAGAAAAAGCGGGGATAAATTCGGAGAGCCCCACCAGACCTATGGCAAATGGAAGATTGGTTAAATTGTAGATCCACCAGCCTACCAGGGTGCTCATCATGCGCAAACCCATAATAAAGACGATCCGGCCCATTACAAGACTGCGAAACTCTTTTATCCTTATAGCTGCGTAAGGATCCGGNNGTCATAGTCTTTCTCCAATGCATCCAAAATTACTTTCAAATGTTTTTCGTTGCCCAGAAAATCAGCGTTTCCTGCGTCAATAAAAATTGTTTTTATATTGTGCTGCCGTATATAGTTAGTATAGGTTTCCTGTATCCTGAAAAGGTAGTCATCCGATATCCCCCGCTCATAAGAACGGTTTCTCTTTTTAATGTTCTCCTGCAATTTTTCTACGGGGGTGTGTATATAAATGACTATATCAGGCTGGATGAGCTGCAGGTGAATGATTTCATATAATTTATGATACAGATGGAATTCTTCTTCCGGCAAATTCACTTTGGCAAATAATAGACATTTTGCAAAAAAATAATCCGAAATCGTAATGTGCTGAAACAAGTCTTTGGTATGAACCAGTTCCTTTAACTGCTTATATCTTTCTGCCAAAAAAAACAGCTCCAGGGGGAAGGCGTATTG
>PLCH01000479.1 GCA_003135585.1 Chitinophagaceae bacterium | reverse complement strand
CAATGGTATCATGGCCTATGGAAAACGAACAGGCAAATATGAATTGGAAAGGGTTCATGTTCAAAAGAGTTTTCGCCAGCTGATTCATACTTATTTTGGGTTGAAGCTGCCCAATATAAAAGTGGCCATTACGGGATCAGGAAGGGTAGCGCACGGTGTGCTGGAGATCATGAACCTCCTCGGCCTTATTGAGATCGAACCTGATGAATACCTGCAAAGGGAATTTGCCTATCCGGTATTTACCCAATTAAAGGGTCCCGATTTGTATGAACATATAAAGGAAAATTCTTATAACCGTCAGGATTTTCACCTGAACCCCCAGAATTATCGCTGTAAATTCTTCAAATATTGTAAAACCACCGATATTCTGATGAATGGAATTTATTGGGATAAAAACATGCCCCGGTTATTTGAATGGCAGCATATTTCAGAAAATGATTTTCGCATTCAAACTATTGCTGATATCACGGATGACAAGGATGGTTCTGTTCCTTGTAATCTGGGTGATTCCCCTTTTGAACAACCCGTTTACGGAGTTGATAAGCTAACTAGACAAAAGACGGCTCCCTACCTTCAGGGGTCAATTGATATGATGGCTGTGGGTAATTTGCCAAATGAACTTCCGCGTGATGCATCCCGATACTTCGGAGAACAACTCATAAAATATGTACTGGAAGACCTTGTACTTGGCAATTCTCCCATTATTGAAAGAGCCACAATGACCAGAAATGGAAAACTTACCAAAGATTTCGCCTATCTCAGGGAATATGCAGGGATCAGTTGAATCATAAATAGAAATAGTATTCTTTCATCAGATCGGTGAATTCCTTGCTGTATTCATTCTGAGCATTTTGAACTGTCATTTCAAATGTGGAAGCATTGTTTATTTTATTCCTCGATAAATGCAGGATAGTTCTGAAATAATCATGTCGGGGAGTCTGGCGGATCAAAAGTCTTTCCGCCACATAAAAGCTGTATTTCCCTGCCAGTTCTTCAAAATATCCAGTTCTCTGAAAAGGCAATAGGATACCAAGTGAACCATGGGCTTCCAGGTTATCGCTGGTTATTTTCATTAAATCCTCAAGACTTAATGCTGTACTATGTTTGGCGATATTTTTTTGCGCTGACTGGGACAAAAGATCAGATTCAAAAAAAGGTGGGTTGCTGATGATAAAATCAAATTTAGCTGGGAATAAATAATTACGGGCGTCACCAGAAAGTGCCTTTAGCCTTTCTTTCCACTTAGACTCTTCAATATTATCCGATTGTTGCTGCCAGGAGGCAGGATCAATTTCAATCCCCTGTATTTCAGAGGAAATTTTTTGGGCTAACATGAGCATCAGTAATCCGCTACCGCTGCCTATATCCAGAACCCTGGACCGGGGGGGAATTTTTCCGGCAAACCAGGCTCCCAATATACAGGCGTCTGTACAAACTTTCTGCACACATCGGTCCTGGTGGATGATGAACTCTTTGAATCGGAAGTAAGAATTAGCCATGACTGTTAGCAAAATTTTCCTGGGTTCACCATTCTGCCCTCGCACTGGCACTTATTGACAGAGGGGAAAAGTCTCCGGCGAGGTATTTATAATACCCTGTGATGGCGATCATAGCAGCGTTGTCGGTACAATATTCAAATTTGGGAATAAAGACGTTCCATTGATACTGATTCCCCGTCTGGATGAAAGATTCCCTTAGATAACTATTGGCAGAAACCCCCCCGGCTATGCAAATATTCTTGATGCCCGTTTCTAAGGAGGCTTTTTTTAACTTATTCAGCAGGATCGAAACAATTCTATTTTGAACGGAGGCACATATATCTGATAAATTCTTTTCGATGAAGCCCGGATCACATGCAATATTCTCCANNGCCGTTTTTAATCCGCTGAAACTGAAATTGAGCCCTGAAATATGAGGTTCAGGGAATTTGAAACGGTCCGGGTCGCCCTGCCGTGCATATTTATCGATAAGGGGTCCACCGGGATAGGGGAGTCCCATTAATTTTGCAGTTTTGTCAAATGCTTCCCCTGCAGCGTCATCAATGGATTCCCCAATGACCTTCATATTCACCGGTGACTCACACAGTATGATCTGGGTATGGCCTCCGGAAACCGTCAGACACAAAAAAGGAAATGCAGGGACTGTGTCCCCAATAAGATTTGCCAAGACATGGGCCTGCATATGGTGAACCGCGACCAGAGGAATATTCAACGAAATGGCAAGGGATTTGGCAAATTGAGATCCAACCAGAAGAGACCCGATAAGCCCCGGAGATTGGGTAAATGCTATACAGTCAACTGAGGACAGTTCGCACCTGGCAGTTTGCAAAGCCTCGTCCACTACCGGTACGATATTTTGGATATGAGCCCGACTGGCGAGTTCCGGAACCACACCGCCATATTTTTCATGGATCGCCTGCCCCGCAATCACATTGGAAAGTATCTTTCCATCCCGGCAAATTGAACTGGCTGTTTCATCACAGGATGATTCGATGGCAAGAACGGTAACCATCTTGCAAAAATAGTTCAAATCATCAATTTTCTTTTAAGGATGACCTTTCCTTTCTTGAGATCGAAAAGAAGCCATTCTGATTCCAGAGCACCCGTCAAAATAGGGGATCAGGAACGAATAGCTACAACCGGGTCCATCCGGGCCGCGGTGATTGCAGGAATGATGCCGGCAAGTACTCCTACCACAATACAAATCCCGACTGCCAAAAAAATAATATTAAGGGGAATAAATACTCTAAAAGGTATGATGGAGGAAAGAATCATCGTGAGTACAAAAACGGCCAGCAGTCCAATCAGTCCGCCAATGATACAAAGAAATGCAGATTCCAGTAAAAATTCTGTCAGAATCGTTCCACGTTTTGCACCGATGGCTTTTTTCAACCCTATTTGGCTGGTCCTTTCCCTTACCGTAACAAACATGATATTCGCCACTCCAAACATACCTACTATCAGCGATAAACCCGCGATAGCCCAGCCGCCAATATCCATCCCTGTTATTACGGAGTCGAAACCTTTGGTAGCCGAATCAATATCGGTCAGAGAAAAATTATCTTCCTGGGTTGGCCTCAGTTTCCTAATGGATCGCATAGCGCCTTTTAATTCGTCTTTTAATGCATCAATGGAAACATTTTCCTCTCCCTTCACCATGAT
>PLCH01000610.1 GCA_003135585.1 Chitinophagaceae bacterium | reverse complement strand
AAGTGATACTATCTGTAGACCTGCTGCCGGGCGACGTTATATCTCTGGAAGAAGGAAACCTGGTACCCGCAGATTGTGTTTTGATTAAATCCAATGACTTGAGCGCCAATGAATCCATTATAACAGGCGAATCATTGCCGTTTGACAAAAGCCCATCAGACAATCAAAACCTGCTATTTCAAGGAACCACTATTAATTCAGGAAAAGGTTTTGCAAAAGTCACGGCCATTGGAAACCTGACGGCCTTGGGTAAATTAGGAAAATCCCTGACCAACATCATACCTTCAAAGACGCTATTACAAAAACAGATCGGCAATTTTGTAAAAATGATGGCAGCTTTTGGTTTCCTGATTTTTGCTCTGATCTGGCTGATCAATTATTTTCATTCCAATAATGTGTTACAAAGCCTTCTTTTAGGTCTTACAATAGCCATGGCCGTTATTCCGGAAGAAATTCCGGTTGCCTTTTCCTCATTTATGGCTTTGGGAGCTTTTCATATGGCAAAACTTGGCATCATTACCCGTCAACCCCTTACCATTGAAAACCTGGGTGCGGTCAGTGTAATATGCCTGGATAAGACGGGCACCATTACCGAAAATAAAATGGAAGTAAACTCCCTATATGATTTTGAGGCCAACCTGAATGAAGAAATAAAAGAAGGAGGACCCATTCAAAGTCTTGAACTACTTCAGTTCGCACGGCTCGCCAGTGAACGGGAACCTTTTGATGCCATGGAAATAGCAATTGTAAGGGCTTATGGGCACAATACCGATGTACTGAATGACCCAACCACAATCATACATGAATACCCATTGGGTGGACAACCACCTATGATGACACATGTATATGAGAACGAGGGAAGAATCATTATTGCGGGAAAAGGCGCGCCTGAACGTATCATAAGGATCTGCAAACTGCCATCAATCGACGTCAATAGAATCCAGGCTGTAATAACCAGGATGGCATCTAAAGGCCTGCGAGTATTGGGGGTTTGCGCAGCTGATTATGCTGGGAAAGATTACCCCTCCCAGCAGGATGATTTTAACTGGCGGTTTCTGGGTCTCCTGGCCTTATATGATCCTCCTAAAAAAGGAGTAAAAAAGGAATTTGATCGGTGGTATAATGCAGGGATAAAAGTAAAACTCATAACAGGCGATTACAAAGAAACTGCCTTACACATTTCTACCCAAGTAGGTATGCGGATGAATGAGTTAGCTATTACGGGTGACCAGTTAATGACCCTTTCTCCGGAAGACCTGCAAAGAACCGCTAGGGAGACAACGGTATTCGCCAGGATGTTTCCCGATGCCAAGCTTAAAATCATTGAGGCACTTAAGGCAAATGGTGAAATCGTTGCGATGCTTGGTGATGGAGTGAATGATGGTCCGGCCCTTAAATCAGCCAACATTGGTATCGCGATGGGTAGTAAAGGGACTGAGATCGCAAAGGAAGCCTCAGATCTTATTTTAACCGATGACCGTCTTGAAAAAGTTACTGAAGCAATCAGGCAGGGAAGAAAAATATATTTTAATTTTAAAAAGGCGGTCCGTTATATCGTTTCAATTCATGTGCCGATTATTTTAACCGCTTCCCTGCCTTTATTGTTAGGTTGGCGGTTTCCCAATATTTTTACCCCGATTCATGTAATTTTTCTTGAATTGATCATGGGACCGACCTGTTCCATTTTTTTCGAAAGGGAACCTGTGGAAAGAGCGATCATGACTCAACCTCCGAGAATCAAATCAAGATTTATGTTTACAGGAAATGAACTGTTATTAAGTCTTCTACAAGGCGCGGCCATTGCATTTGGAATTCTTTCTCTATACTATTTTTATATGGAAAACAATTATCCCATAACGTATGTAAGAACAATAGTTTTTACAACGATCATTATAAGCAATGTATTTCTCACCTTTGTTAACCGTTCTTTTCAGGAAACCTTGTTTAAAACGATCCGATACAAAAACGATCTCGTTCCATATGTATTGGGAGCCTCCTTCATTTTTATTGGCTGTATTAGCTTTATTCCTTTTGTTCAGCAACTATTTGGGCTAATGCAAATTCATTTTACTCATTTTATCGTTTGTACTTTAGTGAGCCTGGCAATTACTTTATGGTTTGAAGCATACAAAGGTCTTTTTATAAAAAAAATTAATGAATGGCAGATCGATGAAATTTAGATTTTCGATCAAACATCTGATTAGATAGAGTAAGGATAATTAGAAGCAGAATAAAGCAAACGCGTTCATCCATCCACCCTAAAAAATGATATCAGCCGTTAATGCCAATATTCGAAAAAAGAATGCAATGTTAAAAATTTCTGATTTCAATTGAGTTAACTGTTACAGGCGTCTGTTTGTTGACATACTCTGAAAAAGTGCCCTTATCTAATGATTACATTGTAAAACGAGGGAACGCTTCGCAAATTTTGCTATCTTCTATATATCACTCCATTCCGCGCAAATCGTATGACGTAAATCATGATAATGGACGATCATAGTCACACGGTCTATATTTTGAGTATTATACTTTTGTGGGAATAAATTGTGCTACCGTGAAAAAATTAGTTACCATATTCATCCTCATTATTTATGCGGACACAGTGTTTGCAGTGGCTATTAATTTCCATCATTGCGGAGGTAATCAAGGTCAAACGGGAATGTTGAGGGAGGGGGCCCGCATCGGTTCTATCTCCAATTCGAAAAACTTGCTAAGGGATTGCGGTAACGACAAACTGATTTGCCAGAAAACCCACAATCACAGATCAGAACAACTGACCGCCAATTTAAGTACTTTTCCGTTTTCGGCTGATTTAGTTCCTGTACCCAATCAACCCTATCCGGTGCTATCTCTGGACGGCTGTGATGCTGAACCACTATTACTTGACCTCAAGTGAATTCACCCTCAACCTATTTACCTGTTCATATGTATGTTCAAAGTTTAATTCCTGATCACCATGCATTCCCGAGCTTATGTATATTTTTTGCAAACGTTCTTTTACAAACCCATTAAAAAATGATCTGGATCGTGTTCCTGGAACAATCCAGATCTCTCTTTCACAAATGTTTATTAAACTTTAAAAATTCAAAATCATGAAAAAGATTGTCATTTCAATATCACTTGCAGTAATCTCATTTGCTGTGGCAAATAAGGCGGCCGCGCAAAAAGATAGCAGCGGCATTTATAAAACCGTTTCAGACTATCAACAAAGTAAATTGTCTTATGCTATAAATTATAAAACAGAAAATCACCAGATCAAGGACAATTTTTTATTTAATGAAGACAAAATAGTAGTAAACCACGAGGGTCACACATATAAACTGGATAAGAACAGTACTTATGGTTACAAGAACTCGAAGGGCGAGACTTTCAGATTTGTTAACAAGAAAGAATATAGATTGCTAAATCCCGGAGAATCGTCAATGCTATACGCTTATCGGCATTCTACTTCAACGAAGGGAGCTGCCAATTATGTAACGCAATATTATTTTAGCACAGATGCTCCTTCAGCCGTAATTGCTTTAACCAAGGAAAACCTAAAAGCTGCATATCCCAATAATCACAAATTTCACGATGCTTTGGATGCAACCTTTAAGACAGATGAAGACCTCGCTTCCTATGATAGCTTTCATAAGATGTACAAAATAAATCATCTTCTTGAAATGAGTAAAACTAAATAATATTATGTTGGCCTACAATCACCGATGTATTAAAAGATTTTGCCGGTGAAATATGGAGGAAGGTAGCAACCACTTTACGAGAATTAGTAGTTGCTGCTTTTATATTTTGCCCCCAGGAAGGAAACTGTCAAATAATTATCGGAAGAAGCAATTCGAATAGCTGGAAAAATTTAGGCAGCTTCAACTATACAATCTGTATGGGTTTTGGAGATTAGGTTTGTGCGGTGGTAAATACAATAATGATATTCTGAATTAAAATACACCTAGTTTATTGTATTCTATCCTTTGCAAATTAAATTTAGCATAACTGAAATTTCCTTTTCCTAATCTCCACAATACTTCAAACGCAGTAGGCACAAAAACACTATTCATTTCTTTATAATTAGCCAATTTAATGACCCATGATTCCAAGTTTTTTTCGTCCATGAATCGTTTTGTTTCCATCTGTATAATCTCGCCGATCTTATTAAAAGTTATGATGAAATATAATGAATGCATTTTATAGTTGAATGTTAGTTTTGCAGTTTGCAAATCAATTGCAAACCCTTGTAATCTTTCGCTGGGTAGTAAATTTGTTGGATACAAAATACTTTCGCGAATGAATAGCCAACATACAACAAAGGTTGAGCACTGAATTTCATTTCAACAACATGTTAAAATTATCCTATTCGGGGATCATCTAAAATTTAAGTTTATTCCGTTTATCATTCAGATATTGCATTTTGTTTGCTGCCAGGCAATAGTGCTTGCTAATTAAAATTGTGTATGTCGTGGAAGTACCTGATTGTTTTTCTTTGCTCTCTTGGAGTTGATGTGGTGCCAATTCCATTGCCTCCCGCCTTCACCGTGATAATCTTTTTACAGATACAATATCACCTGCCTATTTGGCCTATTATTATTATCGGGGTTGCTGGTTCTATAGCGGGAAGGTATCTTCTCACTTTATATATTCCTTTCATTTCTTCGAGCTTATTTAAAAAAGAGAAAAATGAACAGGTTCAGTTCCTTGGAGAAAAATTAAAGAGCAAGGTCTGGAAAGGTCGGTTATTTATTTTACTCTACTCATTACTGCCAATACCAACAACACCATTATTCCTAGCAGCGGGGATGGCCAAAATTCAACCATTCTTTATCATACCGCCCTTTTTTATCGGGAAATTTATAAGCGATGCCTTAGCCGTGGTAATGGGTAAGTATGCTGTAGAAAATACTGCCGATCTGCTTCAGGGTGCGCTTTCCTGGAGATCAATCGCAGGCCTGATCGTGGGATTGCTTTTGATCGNNAGATTGGCGCACACTTCTACTTTATAAACAAATAAAACTAAATTTCCGGATCTGGAAATAGTAAACTATCAACCAAGTATTCGTGGCTGGTATTTTATTTAGAATGAATAAAGCGTTATTCGCAGACGAGAGAAGCTGGTAACGCACGACAAAACTGTTTCATTTCCTTCAGACTTTCCTTGCTTCGCAATTAGCGTGAAGTATATATACAAAACGGGAGGGCCCTCCTCCCGTTTTTTTAATCCATGAGCGAATCAATCATATTGAATAACCAATTCATTATCAACAGACCAAACACCCGGCGCATTCCAGGCTATTCGTCCAGCTTCATCTTTCTGATATAAGGAATGAACGATGCCATTTAACGTCACCCTATTGCCTGAAACTTCAACTTGAACCTCTTTATCATCTATGGTCCAATTGCGTGCAAGCGCACGTTCTATATCCTTTTTTTCAATCTCGTCGTGTGTTTCAGATTTAATTTTGATATAATTTAATACACCCTTTACGCCAAAAAGACTCCTAACCGATTTTTTTGCGGCTTCTTTTTGATAATTCCATTGCAGTTCTCCTTCTAGCGTTACCCATCCATCCTCAACTTTTACTTTTACATTGTCGTTGGGAACTTCCCAATTCAACTTCAAAGCATTTAATACATCGTTAGCAATTTCGTTATCGCCTCTTCTACCCGTGTTACTAAACTTAATTTCAATTTTTTCAACTACTGCTTTAACACCTGCCACGTTTTTCGCTGCATCTTCAGCCTCCAATTTCTTTGCATAACTGTCAACAATTCCAGTTAGAGTGACAACGCCGTCCTTAGCAATAACTCCAATTTCTGATACGCTCAATAAAGGCTCCCATTTGATTGCTTCTTGAACGTCTTTTTGTAGGTCTTCATTCTTTTTCATTTTATTTATTTTTATTTGTCATTAATAAAATAAGCAACAGTAAAATGTTGCCTTGTGTATCATATAATCCAGACTTTATCTAACAGGCTAGGTCAATATTTTCAATATCAATAACAATTCTACAGGTTTTGGTAGCCAAAAAATCAATTAATTTTGGATCAAATCAGCATATGGTTAATGCGATATCTTCTTTTGTGAACAACTATGTATACCGAAAAGAGAATATATAGGACAAATTCCTATTAAAGCTGTAATCAGTAATATGCCTCCCATAATCAATACTATTACACTCCCATATCCAGTAATGGTTCTACTTGCCGCCAAATCAATTAACACAATAGCTGCTATAAGCCGGATACTTCTGTCTCCTTTGCCTACCTTCCGTATTATATAAAGAAATTTATTTCAGATTCAAAGTTATTACAAGCAGGTGCAGTGATTTATGATTTGTGTAATGCCAAAAGCTGATTTTTATCATGTAAAAGTCAATTAGATTCCACCTTTGAAGCCGCTATGGGAGCTGCAGAACTGTACAGACTTCTCAGAAAGAAAGGTCTTACTGTACCAAAAAGACAAAGAGGATCCATGCTTTTCCACGAGCGAATAGATTATTAATATAGAAAATGATTAGTCTTTGAGGATATTTATTGAAATATGCTTGAACCGGTTTCGCTTCAGGGTTTTTATCACATCATCAAAGGTTCCAATTTTCGGTTTTCCCGTTACAACAATCCAGGAATCTTTCAGGCTTTTGATATTGAATTGAACNNCTGAAATAGATGAGATTGAAGCGGGTTTATCGTTAAAAAATGCGCTTATTTCAATTCCTGCAGAAATGATAAAGAAGGGATGTACCGTGTTATCTTTTACCGCTTTAACAGTATCGGTTTTCTGAGTATAGCCGCGATTGATTAGTCCCAGACAAGTCACCAAGCATATCATCAATTGAATTATCCTATTCATCGTCGCAGATTACAAACAAATATCCGGATAATGTCTTAATCTATCAAAATCATGTATGAGAAAACGTAGCAATCTTGTCAACAAAGGAAATAGCGATTTTTGAATATAAAATATTACCGATCCAGGAATTGGAACTTAGTAATTTTATAGGATATGCGAAGCAAACGTTACAAACATTTCTCTGGTTAACTTCGCTGAATAATATCCATTCCGTATCGGTATTTTTGCAAAATAGCCTTTTGAGACTCCTTACATCTTCTGGATATATCGACTTTGAATCAGAAAATATTCTTTCTAAAGCGGATACTAAGTATTGCCGATGCCATTATAAGACAGTATGCTATATTGCAGTCTATAGCACTGATTATTGGCGCCCCAGTAAGTTAGGCTTTAATGAATTTGTTAAACCCTATCGTCTTCACTGATCACTTGCCTTTTAATTACTCCGGTGTTGCAATAGCTGTCGGCATTCTTATACTTGTTGTTTTAATGACAGTTTCTATTCAAATCAGAAAGGTATTGAAATCCAATCCGGTAATTGGATTGAAGACTGAGTAGGATACTTTGAAAACAAACCTTTTTTTATAATGCATTATTTAAAGAATAAGCTTAAGCTGATTTTCGCAGCGAAAGGGGTTCCTGGTGTAAAGCATATTTCATCTAAGGGCTGTGTTTCTCCTTTTAAACGTGTTACAGTGGCAAATTGGGTTTCTTTCCATTTGGTGTTAAAGATATTGGAAATGGTTAAACCAATTTCATATTTTGACTTAGTACAGTTCACTACGAGGTCATTTATGAAATAACCTAAAGCTGATAAACTATTATTCGAGTTAGCTGGCCTGTTCGCAAGATAACGATACCGAAGGCATCCATTTATGTCGCTTTTATTGGCGTAAGTAATTCCCCCTGCACTTGACCAGGTCGGTGCCAAAGGAATATAATTCCGGCCCTTGGGATTGTCAATGGAACGACCGTGCGCGTAGTTTATATCCATATCAAAATAAAGTGATTGAATGGGTTGGTAGCGGCCAGTAAAATCAAACCCAACCCTACTTGTCCTTCCATTAAAGTCTACAGTTCCACCATCTCCTCCATAAACAAATTCCTGCTGAAGATAAATATACCAAATTGCTGCATTGATAATTAATTTATTTACAGGCTTAAAAACAGTTCCCAAATCTACGCCATATGCTGCAGGCAATACTTTCGTCCCATTTTTTACGACAACAGCCCGGGTATCATTCGAATGAAAACCTCTGCCGGTAGACAGGTAAAATTCGGTTTTTTCATTAGCGTAATAATAGAAGTTTAATTTGGGGCTAAAAATATTGTCACTCACTTTGTAAATACCAATTCCGTGAAGGGTGCTGTCAGAAACCAGTTTATTTTTATAATTGTTAAAGAATTGATCAAAGCGTAACCCAGCGTTGATGCTGAATTGCTCGTTAAAACGGATGGTTTCACCCAGGTATGCAGCTGCGTTTAGTTCAGCAATATTTCCCAATTTTAATTGTTGCAAATTTATGGAGCGGTCTTTTGTATGTGACAATCCCGAATTGTTGGTCGCATCCGCCCGAATGTTAATGCCGGTTTCCGTTGAAAGTTTTGCGCATCCAATATACCCTAGATGCTCATAATTGCTTTTATACCCAAACATATTTCTTGATTCTACCTGCCGTATTTCATCGCCATTCACAGAATCAACCAAAAAAAAAGTAAAATTGGAATGAATATCGAAGGTGTAGTAAGTATAATAAAATTGATTTTTCCAATGGTCACCATTAGGCAAGGAAGAAAGCAATTGGGCATTTATATTAGTCCGCGAGGTTATGCCACCTTCATTTGGGTCAATAGCGCCATAAAACCCTGTGATTCCCTCCGACACGGCCCTGTCCGGTATCTGCCCTGAAGCATACCAGTTGCTATAAAATACTGAGGCAGAGACATTGAGTGAAGTATGGTCTGTGATCTTTCCATTGTATTTTGTAAAGAAATTGAAGCGATTGAAATGCTGGGGATTATCAAAATAGCCGTCACTATAACAATATTCGGAGGCAATATACCATGTTTGCCGTTTTGCTTTTGCTCTTTCATTCAGTAAGTTGAACATGCCCATTGCCCGGAAAGTATTATACATTCCTCCTTCTAATTTTATCTCATTATTGTTAAGCGCATTCCTTGTATGAAAATCTACATATCCAGTTGTACAAAAATCTCCTTTTTGCACATAATAAGGGCCTTTCTTGAAATTTACCTCTTCAATAGTTTCAGGAATAATGAAATGGCTGTCGGCGTAGCCTTGTCCATGTGCGTGTGATACCATATTAACAGGCATGCCATCTGCATTCAGACTTATATCGGTCCCATGATCGCAATCGAAGCCACGCAAAAAAATCTGCTCCGATTTACCCCCTCCCTGGTGCTGTCCAATGAATAACCCGGGAACGATACGGAGCACTTCCTGGGAATTAGTAACACCGCACATAGCAAGTTCCATTTTACTTAAAAGCCTAAGTTGGTCACCTGCAGGGGAACAAACAGTCACAGAACTTAATTCGATATTTTGTGGTGTGAGCGGGATGATGTTTTTTTGCGTTTTCAGATCTTGCAAGGAAATGGTCTTACATTCATAGCCTACCGAAGAGATGGTAATGCCGATCGCTTTGTTGCGTGGCTGTCTAAAAAAAAAATTCCCCTGTCCGTCAGTTATACCAGCTATTTTTTGGGGTAATAAATAAATTGTAACCCCTTCCAAGGGTTGATTTGTTCCGGCATCTACAATTGTTCCAAAAACCGGGATGGCTTGGCTAAATGACAATCTTGCGCTGAGGACGCCTACTAAGAGTAGAAATATTCTCATAAACAGGCAAAATTTTACCTTAAATAAGTAATTTAATTATAGTTCTCTCCTTGTAATTACGAGACGTTTTAAAGATTGGTTTTTTAGATGGATGCTTTATCACAACGCCTGGCTATTTTTCTCCTTCAATAATCAAAGACCATCAGCTTTATTGTATGTCAATGGTACTCAACTTTTAATGGAGATATCTGGCAATATTCCGGTTGAAATTATCTCCTCTTTCCAAACTCCAATATTTCTTCAGAATGTATGAATAATTTTAATCTCCTTCCTTGGCTAAACGCTCAATTATGAAGTATTTCATTTGCGTCATTTCCTCATTTATTTTATTTAGCAATGCAAAAGCTCAAGAAGTAATTAAGGGCCTAAAAAATGGCGTGATATCAGGTAAAGTGATTGACGCGAATGCAAAAACCCCTATTGAATATGCCACTATAACTGTTTATCCTCTGGGAAGCACTAAACCCGTAAACGGAATAATCTCGAATTCAAAAGGAATTTTTAAAATTGAAGGTCTTGCCCCGGGCAAATACACATTAACCATAGAATTTATTGGCTTTGCGCTTTATAAACTGGATAGTATTGCAATTTCAGCTGAAAAATCAGTTACTTCCCTTGGCATTGTGTCCTTGGTTAGAAAAACACAAACCTTACAGGACGTAACAGTAACATCTGCACAGCCAATTATTGAAAATAGGATTGATAAAATGGTCTATAATGTCGAAAAAGATCTTACCTCCCAAGGCGGCGTCGCAACTGACGTGCTGAAGAAAGTTCCCCAGATATCTGTGGATGTAGATGGAAACGTGGAATTACTGGGAAGCCCCAATATTCGCTTTTTGATCAACGGCAAACCTTCCACCATATTCGGCAACAGTGTTGTGGATGCTCTGCAATCCATTCCTGCCAGCCAGATACAAAGTATAGAGGTAATTACAAGTCCCGGCGCAAAATATGATATCCAAGGGACGGGGGGTATTATTAATATTATACTCAAAAAGAGTAATATTCAGGGAATAAACGGGAATATCACTTTATCGGCAGGTACCCGGTTGGAAAATGGTTCTTTTAACCTTAACTATAGGCACAATAACTTTGGAATGAATGCCTTTCTTAATGGAAATGCTCAATTGCCCTCAACTACNNATCTATAGATACGGCTTCCCGGACGAAAACCAGTTTATTGCAGAACGGGAGCAGCAACTTTATAAGAAACGGTTATCATACGGGGATAGGTTTTGACTGGGCCATTAGTAAAAAGGATATTTTACTAGGATCATTGAGTTACCATCATTTCACTAATGATGATAAGGGTACTACCAATATAGAAACAATTTTGAATGATTTTTCTCAAAATAAGCTTTCTGATTCCAATGCCATACGCAATTCGGAAAACCGCTCTACTGTTCATTCAATAGATTGGAGTCTTAATTATAAAAGGACCTTTAAAAAAGAAAAACAGGAACTGGATATTGCCCATAATGCAAGTTATGGAACAAATACTTCTTTTTATTTTCAAACCCAAAGTTACCCTTTATCATCTTCCCCTTTTGCAGGATCCAATAGTAATAACCCAGGGATAAATGATGAAAGCGAATTTACAATAGACTATACCCATCCCATAAAGGAAAATTTTCTTATGGAGACTGGAATTAAATATGTGCGCGATAAGATTTACAGTGCGGCTGATGTTTACACTTTTAACCCAAATTCTAAAAGCTACTTTTTGGATACCACCCAATCTTATGCATTAAATTATAAGAGAAACGTATATGCCTACTATCTATCATTCAACCTTTCACTGTTTCATTTTTTTGATATAAAAGCAGGGGGCAGATATGAATATACAACCTCGTTGGCGGATTACTCAACCGCTCGCAATGTGAATGTCCCGGCTTATTTCATATTTGCGCCCTCATTTGTAATTTCTCATTCTTTTTCGAATAATCAATCCCTCAAACTAAGTTATACATACCGCATCGAAAGACCTGATTTTAGAGATTTAAATCCGTTTATAAATTTAAGTGACCCTCATAATATTTCCACGGGTAATACCCAGTTACGGCCTGAAATTGGGAATAATTTTGAATTAGGATATAATCATTCCTTTGAAAAAGGATCTAACCTTAATGTGGCGGTTATTTATCGCAAAAACACAGATGATATAACGTCTTACATTACTTATTATCCTCAATATCAGATTGGTGATTCCATCTATAAAGACGTTTCGGTTACAACCAGGCAAAATATAAATTCAGACGAAAGAATTGGAATTAATATATCAGGGTCTCTTTCAGTTAATTCTAAAATTGCCTTACGATCCAATTTCTTTGGGTTTGACCATCGTATTATCAATAATTTGAATGGTGGTAGTATTACCAGTGGTTATGGTTATCGGATGAATGTAAATGGGACTTACCTGTTTAATACGGACCTGGCTTTTGAATTCTTTGGGAATTTCCGATCAAAAGAAACCAATGCACAAGGCACACAGACTTCTTTTATTTCCTATTCCCTTGCTTTGAGAAAATATTATTTCAATAAAAAGTTAAGCTTGGGTTTAACAACTACGAATCCTTTCAATAATTACGTAAACCAAAGAAGGGAAACTTTCGGCCCAAATTTTGAGCAATTTACGCTTCGACAAATTCCCTATCGTTCCTTCGGGATAAGTCTTATGTACAAATTTGGAAAGNNAGTGCGCCTTTCTAAACTATTTTCCTTAGGAAATGAATCTAAATAGTTTCTTGAATAATTTATGAACTGCTTATAGAAAAAAATAAAATCCCCATAAATGAATCCCTTTGTTTTTAAGTACCTCTGCAAATCCGGGGCAGCTTGTTTATTTTCGTGGATATAATTTTAAATGCTGTTTTGTCAACTCTTATTAACTTTTAAGGAAAAAACTTTCATTATTTGTTTATGAAATTTAATTCCAATGATAAATGT
>PLCH01000262.1 GCA_003135585.1 Chitinophagaceae bacterium | reverse complement strand
AAAGATGCTCCGTCAGCTTGCTGCGGGGTAGTTCACTTGTTATAGGTTTTGTAATATCAAACTCCGGTTCACTGCCGCACATAAGGGAGTCCATCCCTGCTGGGAGTTTTTTTTGCGGAACCCCCTCTAAATTTTTAACGATCGAAGTATGGGTTTTTCCTGGTTGATCAACGGATGGATACCTTCCTGCTTAATTCCAGTAAATTTTATAATGGTTGGCTTTTTTAAAGAATGATACGAATTGCCCTTCATGCATTCCTGAAAACCAGTAGTCATTTCCAGATCCAGGCCTTTTTTTTGTTGATTTTGAGACATTGGATGCATGGTTGTTTCAACCGCTTCATGCATCAAATCTTTACTCGTTTACTGTCTGCGGGTAGGACATTTAGTGGCTTTGGGAATCGTCAAATCCACTATAAAAGCCCTTATCCAAATTGGGGGATCAAAGGGAAAAACCTTCTTCAATGGTAAAAATGGAGACCCCGGCTCATATTTTGTACCTTATTTTGGACCATGACCATTTTTTGGATGGACGGAACAAGCCTCATCCTTTTTGGCTGGTATAAAATTTTTATTTGATGCGGAACCGGTTTATCATTTTTACACTTTTTTTGTTTAGTATACCTGCTTTGGCAATATCCCAGCAAAAAGATACCTTGATAAAAAAACTTGATAGTCTGAGCAAACGGCCAGATAGCGTGGGCAGTAAACAAAAAAATGATATAAGTCCTGAAACCTATAATGAAAACACGAAGATCACTCCCCGCGTTTATATGGTACTGGTCTGGGATGATATGAAACAGCAAATCACTTCGCCCTTTAGAGCCACCAGCCAGGATTGGCTAAAAATCGGTGGCTTCGGATTAGTGACTACGGCAGTCGTTCTTTTTGCGGATAAGCCGGTTAACCGGCTGGTCGTGGGTATTCGAAAAAATAGCAACACGATTGCATCCACAAGCAACTACGTCACGAGGTTTGGGGCCACATATGAAGTATATACTCTTGCTGCCTTGGGGGCATTTGGCCTGATTTTTAAAAAGGAGAAGACAAAAACCACTACGTTACTTGCCACACAAGCCTATCTTACGGCTATTGTTTTGGAAACCTCACTCAAATTTCTTACAGGAAGACAACGACCATCCTATTACGATCCGTTAACGACCACCAACTCTCCTACCTGGCACGGACCTTTTTATCAATTTATAAAAGATAAGAACGGTACCAGACCCAATGTTCTCACTTATCAATCCTTTCCATCCGGACATACCACGCTTGCTTTTGCGGCGGCTACCGTATTTGCGATGGAATATAGAAATACCCGTTTTATTCCGATTATTGCCTATTCTGCCGCAACCCTGGTTGGATTAAGCAGGTTAACGGAAAATGCGCATTGGGCCTCTGACGTGCTAGTTGGCGCTGCTCTTGGATTTTTATGCGGAAGACAAGTCGTTAATAATTATCACAGGTATTCAAAAATTCAATCCCAAACAGCAAAAAAGAAAAATACCCTAAGTTTCAGTTTGAATTATCAGTATGGCACTTTATTACCTGGTGTCGTATACAGGTTCCGGTAAATCACAGACTAAATCCATATTGTTTATAATAGTTTGTTAAATCCATTCACTTCCGGACCAGAAACTTCATTGCCTATTTTTGCTTGCAATGGTTTTTGTAGAATATTTTCCCCAAATATTTCGCTGAATAAATCACGTTCTGAATTTTGTCCGGATTATTAAAAAAATAAAACCCTGCAAACATTTGGAAATCCCTGGATGGGGGAATGCCAAATGCCAGTAAGGATAAATACCTAGTGAGAACCCCAAGAAACTTGTAGAAACTATAAACATCCCGAGGTTTCAAATACTACCTGTTTATTAGCGTTAATGAGGTTGACGAAATCCAAATCCAGCCATAGAATGAAAATCCAAAATTTTGGTGCACCAATCCTGCTAACACTGGTGATGTCCATGGCCGCTATTGCCCAGCAAAAAAATATCCGGTTTGGTCACTTGGGCACCAGCGATGGCCTATCGAACAGCAATGTGATTTCGACGCTGCAGGACCGGCGGGGCTTCATGTGGTTCGGAACCCGTGATGGCCTAAACAAATATGACGGCTACAGTTGTACGGTATATAAAAACAGTCCTGGTGACTCTAACAGCCTCAGCAATAATATCATCAATGCCATCAAGGAAGATAAAAATGGCGTGTTATGGATAGGCACCTGGGGCGGGGGTTTGAATAAATTTGACCCTCAGACAAATGTCTTTACCTCATACAAACATGATCCGAACCGCCCCAATTCCCTCTCAAACGATTTGTTCAACAGGATGTGTATGGACAGCAAAGGCATCCTCTGGATTGGTACAGAAGGCGGAGGCGCAGATGCTTTTGATATTCAAAGACAAATTTTTACTCATCACATTCATCAATCAGGCCATCCTGGCAGCATCTGTCAGGATATTATAAAAGATATTATTGAAGACTCCCACCACCGGATCTGGCTGGCATCCAGCGATGAAGGATTGAGCATATTGGACCCTGCCACCGCATCCTTCAGCCATTTGACCCATAGTGACAACGACCCATCCTCCCTAAGCACCAATGAAGTAAAGGCGCTATTCGAAGACCGGCAGGGCCATATATGGGTTGGAACAAGAGGGGGTGGCCTGAATGAATTCAACCCAGCCACGGGTAATTTCAAAATATATAAAAAAGACAGCCGCAAGGCCAATAGCCTGGTACACGATTATGTGCTCTCTCTCAGTGAGGACTTCAATGATAACTTATGGATTGGTACTGAAAATGGCGGCCTGAGCGTATTGAACAAGCAGAGAAATCAATTCATCAATTACCAGCAGGATGATATTGACGGAGGAAGCCTGAGCAATAATTCAGTGTGGTCTATTTACAGAGACTCTAAAGGAGATATGTGGGTTGGTACCTTTTCGGGCGATATAAATTACTGGAGCAAAGATGTCAATCAATTCAGTCTGTTCCGACACAGTACCAATGTGCACAGCCTTAGCCATAACAAAGTCGTGTGCATTTACAAGGACTCCCGGGATCAGCTCTGGATTGGCACCGATGGTGGAGGCTTGAATCAGTACGATAACAATTCGGGTGAGTTTAAACATTTTACACACGAGCAAAATAATCCTAATACAATCTGTGGTAATTATGTATTGAATGTGTTGGAAGATAGCCGGGGTTTTCTGTGGATCGGTACCTGGGCAACTGGCATAACCGTGCTTGACCCTCAGAGAAAGGTATATAAACATTTCCGGCACGATCCTAAAAATCCCAACAGTATTTCCTCTGATAATATTTATGCACTTTTTGAAGATAAAAACAAAAATATCTGGGTAGGCACTTTCTATGGCGGGCTGAATTTATTTCATTCAGCTGATGGGTCTTTCATCCATTACCTCCATGATGAGACAAATCCTAAAAGTATTGGCTGCAATTCCATTAATTCCATATCCGAGGACCACAAAGGAAATCTGTTAATAGGCACAGACGGCCAGGGTTTTGATGTGTTAGATACAAATAGACAATCCTTTACCCATTTCCAGCATAGCAACGGTGCAAACAGCCTCAGCAACAATAATGTTGGCATCATACGCGAGGTGAAAGAGGGTGGTCTCTGGATCGGCACTATGTCTGGTCTGAATCATTTCGATCTAGAGAAAAAAATATTTACGACCTACCGGACGGCCGACGGACTTCCGAGTGATGTGATTGCCGGGATACGGGAAGATGAAAAAGGAAATCTCTGGATAGGGACTAATAAAGGATTGTCCCGGTTTAGTCCCGCAAAAAATTCCTTTACGAATTTTGGCGCAGCCGACGGTTTGCAATCCGGGGAATTTAAAATGCAGGCTTCCTGCAAGGGTCGTTCGGGCGCCATGTATTTTGGAGGGAACAATGGTTTCAATGCATTTTTTCCAGATACCATACAGGTAAGAAAGTATGATCCTCCTCTGGTGATGACCGATTTCCTGATCCAGAACCAACAGGTGCATATTGCCGTCGGGCCAAATGATCCTTCCCCTTTGCATAAACCCATCACTGATACCAAAGCCATTTCACTGCCTTACCAGAGCTCGGTCATCACATTTGAATTTACTTCGCTGAATTATACGATTGGTGAGAAAAAGAAATATAGCTACATGTTGGAAGGTTTTGATAAAACATGGAACAATGTGGCCACGAAACGAACCGCCACATACACGAATCTTGATCCGGGTACTTATATTTTTAAAGTAAAAGGTTTAAACAAGGGAGAATGGTCATCCAAAACTCTCGAAATGCAACTGACAGTCATTCCGCCTTTCTGGATGACATGGTGGTTTAAATTACTTGTCGGACTGACTATCGCGGGCAGCGCGTCCTGGTATTACCGGATACGGATGAATGCAGTCCAGACACAAAAAATAAAATTGCAGCAGTTAGTGCAGCAACAAACACACCAACTGCAAGAATTAAATGATGAAGAAAAGAAGGCCCGAATAGATGCGGAAAAAGCCCGGGAAGAAGCTGACCAGGCTAACAGGGCTAAAAGCATTTTCCTTGCGACCATGAGTCACGAGATAAGGACACCCATGAATGGGGTAATCGGTATGGCTTCCCTGCTTGAACAAACCATGCTCACAAGCGAGCAGCGCATTTATGCCCAGACTATCAGCACATGCGGGGAAAGTTTATTGACGGTAATTAATGACATCCTCGATTTCTCTAAAATAGAATCGGGTAAGATGGAAATGGAAATCAAAGATTTTGACCTGCGCACCTGTATTGAGGAAGNNGGATCTCGTGTACCAGATTGACCCGAATGTTCCTTCCCATATCGTAGGAGACAGTTTGCGTCTGAGGCAGATATTGATGAATCTTGTCGGCAATGCAATCAAGTTTACGTATAAGGGAGAAGTGTATATCGAAGTGAGTTTATTACAATCCAATAAAGGCGGCCAGCTCGAAGTAGGCTTCGACGTCAGGGATACAGGCATAGGCATTCCTGGAGACAAACTTGAAAGATTGTTCAAGGCCTTTATGCAGGTCGATTCTTCCACCACCCGCAAATACGGAGGCACAGGACTGGGTCTAGTGATCTGCGAAAAACTAGTGAAGTTGATGGGCGGACAAATCAAGGTCAACAGTGAAGTCGAAATCGGCACCCAGTTTAATTTTACTATTCTTGCCAGTGCCGGGGTTCAACCGGTCAACAATTTTGTCAACCAGGACATTGCCAACCTGGAAGGAAAACAGGTATTGGTAGTTGATGACAATGCAACAAACAGAAAAATATTAAAGTCCCAGCTTTTGGAGTGGAATTTGATTCCGACAATGGCCAAAGACGCAGAACAAGCGCTTGAAATATTATCCGGGCCCCAAAGCTTTGATTTAGTGCTTTCCGATATGCAGATGCCTGGCATGGATGGCTTGGAGCTGGCGACATCTATAAAGAAAACTCATCCGGAACTGCCAATCATTGTATTGACGTCAATGGGTGACGACAATTACAAACATCATCCCGGTCTATTCCGGTCGGTATTAACCAAGCCGGTAAAACAACATCAACTGTACAATAATATTGTCAACGAACTCCAGGCACCTTTCAGGCAGGTAGTCGGCTCTCAGCCTGTTCAAAAATTATTAAGCACTGATTTTTCCCTCCAATAT
>PLCH01000210.1 GCA_003135585.1 Chitinophagaceae bacterium | reverse complement strand
GGATAAAGAAGCAGCCCCGACTTTTACATCGGAGGAATGGAAGAAAATTATTGAAACAGTAGCAAGCAGCGGCAGGCAGGTTGTGGCACATTGCACCACGGCGGAGGGTATGCGAAGGGCAGCACTTGCCGGAGCAGCTACCATTGAACATGGAGATGAGGGCACTCCGGAAATATTCAAGTTGATGAAAGAGAAAGGGGTTGCCTTATGCCCCACTATTTCGGCCAGCGAGGCAGTGGCTCAGTACGCTGGCTGGAAGAAGGGGACCGAAGAAGAGCCATTATCTGTCAGAAACAAACGAAAGAGTTTCAGATACGCCCTGGATGCAAAAGTCATTATCTGTATGGGAGGTGATGTGGGTGTATTTACACATGGGGACAATGCAAGGGAAATGGAAGCGATGGTCGATTATGGAATGAGTCCGGTCGATGTTTTGCGCTCAGCGACATCTGTGAATGCGGATGTATTTAGGATCAATAACAGGGTTGGAAGAATAAAACAAGGACTGGTAGCGGACATTATTGCCGTTGACGGAGATCCATCAAAAAATATTTCCTTGGTAAGAAGAATAAAAATGGTGATGAAGGACGGAATTATTCATAAAGGTCATATGCCTTCGGGTTATTGATCAATATGTATGGAGTGGCCGTATTCCCGGTTCAATGAATCTTTGATGTGAATGGTGTCTTTTGACTTTGCAGGAAATGCAAAATATACTTTAAAGAAGCTGGAGTCCCTGGTATAGATATTTATCTTCAATTTAAAGGAAAGAAGTTGATTGTACCGCTTCAGGGCCCTGATCTTATTATGTGTTTCCAAAATATTGAATTTATATAAAACAGAGTCCCCCCGGGAGCGTAAGGAACCGGAATTGCCACTTTTTTTCGATTGGGAGGAATCTGCCCGAGAAACTAAACTTGCTTCGCTTTCCGCTTTACGGGCAGCAGTATCCTTGGGAATGATTACCAAATCAGCTTCATTTGTGGGCGCTGTATTTTTCATGTACAGCATATATCCTCCCCAACCAATTATTGCAAGACCACCGATAACTGAACCTATCAGCAGCAATTTTCTCAGCCTGTTTGTTCGGGGCTCGTACTCATAACCTGGTTCTTTCAGTGCAAAATCAGCTTTTTCCCTTTNNAACTAGGGTCATCCAACCGGATAGTCGAATATTCACCAGGCTTGAAATCGTATTTACCTTCCTTATTCTTGGTAAGCATTCCGATCCCCTCCAGGTAAAAGGGCTTTCCGATATTCACCAATTCTGTTCCCAGGGTAATAAAAGAATCCAGATCGGCCAAAGCCAGGGATTTCATTTTTCCGGTATGAACCCTGATAAACTCTATTAATTCATCGTCAGGTTCGGAAATAACAGCATTTTTGAACTCAATGCCAAGTGCCACCGTATGGGGGTCCTTATTATGCTCATCGGGGATAATTACGGAAGGATCCAAAATAAAACTGCCTATACCCGGAAGATTTAGGTTTTTGTGTAAATACAGGTATTGGGTCAGCAATAATGGTAATTTCAAGGCAAGTTGGTTTTAACACAAGGTAACGATAAAACTAGCAACGTAATTATGACTGCTTAATTATCCCGACCCGCCATATTTTGACAGTTGGCAATAGAACCTTGAGTAACTTTGTAACAAATAGCTTATTGTCAATGCTTACTAAGGAGGAAAACGACTTTCTTGAATATTGGGAATTGAACCGGGAACGACAAAAAAAAATCAGTAAGCAATTCCTACTGGGAATCCCCATTGGTTTATTATTCGCCATACCGATTGCAGTCAATTTCTTTTCAGGATGGTATAAAAGGGCCAGAATGGTGGCAAATACCTCTGATTTTAACCCCCTTGTTCTGCTCATAGCCCTGCTGATTATAGTGGGATTTATTGCCATTTTTTCCAAAAAATACCAGTGGGAAATGAACGAACAGCACTATCGTGAATTGATGGTAAAAAAATCGGAAAAAAACATAGAAGGGGAAAAAAAATAGCCTATTGCAGCAATTGCAATTTAAATGCTGTCTATATTATTGAACCATTATTTTTGCAAAAAATATTTCATGCGGGTAGTACTGGTGTGTTTAGTGGCCGTTTCCCTTTTGTCCAGTTCATGTTTAAAGAAAGATAACGGTTGTAGTTACAAAGATGATGGTGTGGTAGCCCCCGTACCCGAACAGCAGGCCCTGAAAGCTTACCTGGATACCGCAGGGATAACAGCTTCCTTAGATAAGAGTGGGTTTTATTACCAGGTCATTCATACCGGTTCTGGTGCTGTCCCGGGGCTTTGTTCGCAGATTGAGGTGACCTACAAAGGTCAATTAACCTCGGGTAAAATCTTTGACCAGCAGTTCAGTACGGTCTTTAGCTCATTGGGAAGCCTGATAGATGGCTGGAAAAAAGGGTTGCCTCTTATTGAAAAATCTGGTGAAATAAAATTGTATATCCCACCATCCCTGGGATATGGAATGAAAAACGTTACGGATAACTATGGGAATGTTGTTATTCCTTCAAATTCCATATTGATTTTTGATATTTCTTTGATTAATGTGCAGTAACCATAAACTACCTGCTATGCCCGGCCCTGAACTTAGTTTTCAGGGCTTTTTTCTGTCTATATCGTGTAAATTTGCTGAAACCTCCATTCTTGCCACACGAAGCAATTTCAGTATTTGATATTTTTAAAATCGGCATTGGTCCTTCCAGCTCCCATACATTAGGCCCCTGGCGGGCTTCCCAGCGATTTTTGCTTTCCTTAAGAGATAAAGAGAAGTTTTCCCAGGTGATTGGCCTCAAAATCCTGCTCTTTGGTTCTCTGGCAAAGACCGGAAAGGGTCATGGAACGGATATTGCCATCCTGCTGGGATTGAGCGGTGAAGATCCTGTTTCCTTTGACACCCGAGCAATTGACTATAAAATACAGGGAATCAAGAATACAAGAAAATTGCTCCTGGACGGGAAAAGAGAAATAGATTTTGATCCTGAAAACGATATAGAATTCCTTTTTTCCGAATCCTTGCCTTTTCATCCCAACGCAGTAAGTTTTCTGGCAACTCTTGCCAGTGGTGAACAAATTGCAGAGACTTTTTATTCAATAGGCGGTGGTTTCGTCATAAAAGAAGGCGAGTCAGGAACCAATCATTCTTCTGTGCAATTACCTTTCCCCATAGATAAGGCAAATGA
Source organism: Chitinophagaceae bacterium (assembly GCA_003135585.1). Classification (GTDB taxonomy): domain Bacteria; phylum Bacteroidota; class Bacteroidia; order Chitinophagales; family Chitinophagaceae; genus Puia. Next base: position 905 of record PLCH01000210.1, on the reverse strand, counting down.
TCTTCTCCATTGGTGTATGAAAACCGGAATGTCCATCAGCGAAGTCGTTATGGAGAATGAAAATGCCTGGAGAGCTGAAGCCAAGACGCGTGAAGGAATTTTGAATNNGCACCTTTAAAGGATCCAATACAAAGGGCATATTGCCAGGCGGCCTGTTGGTAAATCGCAGGGCTGCAGATCTGAACAAAAAATTAATGAACGGCAGACCCTATTCTGATTATGAAACCTGGACAGACGCAATCCGCGCCGGTGGGAACGATTTCAAATATATCCTGGATTGGGTGAGTTGCTTTGCGCTGGCTGTAAATGAAGAGAATGCCTCATTCGGAAGAGTGGTGACGGCTCCGACCAATGGAGCAGCAGGTGTGATACCGGCTGTTCTCCATTATTTTATTATTTTTTGTAATGGGAATCAAAATGAAAAAATCATCCAATTTATGCTGACAGCGTCGGAAATAGGAAGCATTATGAAAAAAGGAGCAACCATTTCTGCGGCGATGGGGGGATGCCAGGCAGAAATCGGGGTGTCCTCGGCGATGGCCGCGGCTGCGTTGACCGAGGCCATGGGTGGAACCCAGAGACAATGTTTAATGGCGGCTGAAATCGCAATGGAGCATCACCTGGGGCTTACCTGCGACCCGATCGGCGGATTGGTCCAGATTCCCTGCATTGAGCGCAATACCATGGGTGCCATTAAAGCGATAACGGCTTCCCAACTGGCCCTTCAAACCGCACCTGACTTTGCCAAAGTATCTTTGGATGCCGTTATACAAACCATGTGGGATACGGCAAAAGACATGAATAATAAATACAAAGAAACTTCTGACGGGGGGCTTGCGGTTAATATACCCCTAAGCCTGAGTGAATGTTGAATTTCCTTACTGCCCTGCCCCATACGTCCCCTC
>PLCH01000249.1 GCA_003135585.1 Chitinophagaceae bacterium | reverse complement strand
ATACGTTGTAAAGACTGAAAAGTTCAACTATTTTTATCCCAGAATTATATCCAATCCTATAAAAATTAATCTATGGAAAGCATTATTATCTTACTTCAGGCGTTTCACCTGAATATGCTGGAAGTCATAATAACGGGATTTCTTCTTTTTAGTATTGGCTATTGGCTTGGAGCNNTTATTTGGTAGAACAGAAACCCCCGTAATCGGAATAAAACAGGATTCCCTAAAAAGCACCAAGCTGGCGAGGTAAATAATTTTACACTTCCTTTTTATTCATCCTCGCTATACAGGAGTTAAGACTTGTCTTCCAATCAGGAATTTCAACACCGTACACAGTTCTGATCTTTGTTTTATCAAGCAGGGAGAAAGCCGGCCTTCTGGCGGCGCTGGGGTATTGTGAAGAGGGGATGGGGTTGATCTGACAATTGCTTTGAATAATTTCCTTAATAGTCAGTGCAAAATCATACCAGCTGATCCTTCCTTCATTGCTGTAATGATAAATTCCGGGATTGAAATTCTTCCAGTTAATAATCTGTAATATGACTTTGGCCAGATCTGCTGCATAAGTTGGGGAGCCTACCTGGTCATTGATAACATTGATTGATTCCTTTTCCCTCATAAGCCTGATCATTGTTTTCACAAAATTATTTCCAAATTCCGAATATAACCAGGCCGTTCGGATTATAAGGGTTTGAGGATTATTTTGCAAAGCCAGCTCCTCGCCCATCAGTTTTGAGGCCCCATAAATATTGACCGGATCGGTGGGTGCATCTTCTTTCAGAGGCTCAGAAGACCAACCATCAAAAACATAGTCTGTTGAAAGATGGATTAATTTTGTTTGGTATAACCTGGATGCGGCAGCCAATAAACCTGGTGATTTACCATTTATAGCAAAAGCAATTTCTTTTTCACTCTCTGCCTTATCTACAGCAGTATACGCTGCGCAATTGATACAAAAATCAGGTCGTTCTGATTCAAAAAAACGATTAACCTCCTCTGCATGCTGAACGGACAAATCTTCTTCGGACAAAAATATATAGTCATAAAGGGGTAAGGAAGCAGATAAAAGCCTCAATTCTTTTCCCAGCTGACCATTGGCTCCAGTCACTACAATTTTTAACTTTGGCATTTTGATGATTATCCCCTGAATTCAAAATTATTTTTGCATTCCTTAAAACTGGGAAGCTTAAGGTCTTTGGAGGAAGCAATTATTTTATTTGACGGTACCTGCCAATCGATGTTAAGAACTGCATCGTTGTAGATAATTCCAGCTTCACTTTCCTTATTATAAAAATTATCACATTTATATAATATATCAGCCGTTTCGCTCAAGACGGCAAAGCCATGGGCAAAGCCTTTCGGAATAAATAACTGCTTTTTGTTTTCTGCGCACAACTCTATGCTCAGCGATTGACCATAGGTAGGCGATCCCTTGCGGATATCGACTACCACATCCAACATTCTACCCTGCAATACCCTAACCAGCTTGGACTGGGCATAGGGTTCCAATTGATAATGCAGACCGCGTATCACGCCATAATGAGAAAAAGATTGATTATCCTGTGCAAACTCAGTTGTGATTTTGTTGTTCTGAAAAATTTTCGCATTATAGGATTCATAAAAAAATCCCCGTTCATCCTCAAAAATAAGGGGCTCCACTATACACAGCCCGGGAAAATCAGTTGCAGTAAAAGTCATCTTTAAAAGTTCTGCGTTAAGCTTGCTACTTCTGTTTTATCTTTTTTCATATTGCTGATCATAATAATGCCGGTAATCGCCAGAAGTTACATGTTTCACCCATTCCTCGTTTTCCAAATACCAGTCTACTGTTTTTTCCAATCCTTCTTCAAATTGAAGGGAGGGTTTCCAGCCCAATTCCCTGTTCAACTTAGAGGCATCAATAGCATACCTCAAATCATGCCCCTGGCGATCTTTCACAAACGTAATAAGTTTTGCCGATTCACCTTCCTTTCTTCCCAGCTTTTTATCCATGATGCGGCATAACAAATTTATTATATCTATATTTTTCCATTCATTATAACCGCCGATATTATACCTGTCCCCTATTTTTCCCTTATGGAAGATGATATCAATAGCCTTGGCATGGTCTTCCACCCACAACCAATCCCGAACATTTTCTCCTTTTCCATAAACCGGCAATGGCTTATTGTTTTTAATATTATTAATCATCAAAGGAATCAATTTTTCCGGGAAATGATGTGAACCATAGTTATTGGAACAATTCGAAATTATTACCGGCAACCCGTAAGTATGGTGATATGCCATCACAAAATGATCTGAAGAAGCCTTGGAGGCTGAATAAGGAGAACGCGGGTCGTAAGCAGTTTCTTCAGTAAAAAATCCTTCCTTACCCAAGGAACCATATACTTCATCAGTTGACACATGGTAAAACAATTTACCCTTAAGGTCCCCCCGCCAGGAGTTCATACAACTATTTAATAAAGAGGAGGTACCCAATACATTGGTCCGCGCAAAGGAAAGAGGGTCAAGAATAGAACGGTCTACATGACTTTCTGCCGCCAGGTGGATGACCCCATCAAACTGGTGCCGCTCGAACAATCTGGCCATCTCTTTTTCATTGTTGATATCCCCCCTTTCAAATTCATAGTTTGGAAATGAGGCAACATCCCTTAGGTTTTCCAGATTTCCGGCGTAGGTCAGCGCATCCAGGTTTACAATAAAATAGTGCGGATATTTCTTAACAAAAAGTCGCACCAGGTGCGAGCCTATAAAACCCGCCCCTCCAGTGATCAATATTTTTTTTGTAAAATCAGCCATTACAAGCTCCAGTATTTCCTGTTTTTGATTTTATTTCTAAAAACGCCCTTCAGATCTGCAATCAGTCCATTTTCCTTTGTAATTGAGGAAAAGTAAGAATCGTTTAACTCCAGGTAAGGCTGGTGGGGTACAGTAATTATGACAGCGTCATAATCGCGGCCATCCTTTTGTGTCAAATGCAAGCCATATTCCTCCAAAACCTGTTCCTCCTCGGCAAAAGGATCTTCCACATCAACCTTTATATTAAATGCAAGCAATTCTTTTACGGTATCAACAATTTTGGAATTACGGATATCACTTACATTTTCCTTAAATGTGACACCTTTGACGAGGACCTTCGGATTATTAGAAATACGCAAAACATGGGTAATGATCTTTCTTGCCACATACTTTGCCATATCATCATTGATGTACCTGGACGACGAAATTACTTTGGATTCATATCCCAATGCGGCTGCTTTATGCGTCAGGTAATAGGGATCAACTCCAATACAATGTCCGCCTACCAGCCCTGGCTGGAACTTAAGAAAATTCCATTTCGTGCTGGCAGCTTCTATTACCTCATAGGTGTTGATACCAATCCGATCAAAAATCAGAGATAATTCATTCATGAGGGCAATGTTCAAATCTCTTTGCGTATTTTCGACTATCTTACTCGCTTCAGCTACTTTTATGGATGTGGCTTTATGGACGCCGGCGTCCACCACCAGCTCATAAGTTCTCGCAATTTCTTCCAGTGATTCGGCATCCGATCCGGACACAACTTTGACTACGGTCCTCAGAGTGTTTTTTTTGTCTCCTGGATTAATTCGTTCAGGCGAATAACCCAACTTAAAATCAATCCCCATTTTCAAGCCCGACAACCTTTCAAGGACAGGCAGACATTCTTCTTCTGTGCAACCGGGATAGGTAGTCGATTCAAATACGACATAATCCCCTTTGTTCAATGCCCTGCTGACAGTTTCAGAAGCACTTATTAAAGGCTTAAGATCCGGGACATTGTATTTATCTACCGGAGTTGGCACAGCAACAATGAAAAACGAGGCTTGCTTCAATACCTCGGTCTGGTCTGTGAAAACAATATCTTTATTTTTGAATTCATCCGCATTAACCTCCTTGTTGGGATCAATGCCTTTTTTCATTAAATNNGCAAACTCAAGAGCAATGGGGAGGCCTACATAACCCAAACCAATAACAGCCATTTTCAACTTTCTATCAATTAATTGCTGGTACATATTATAAATTAGGTATTTGGCAAACGTATCCCTGCAGTCCTGCACGGTACAGCGCTTCTCATCTTTCCTGCTTCCCCTTTTCTTATATCATCTTCCGCTAACAAATTCTTTTGGTTGTTTATGCCATTCTTCTGAAGGTAATGATTTGAAATAGTCAAAGGTAATCTTCAACCCTTCTTTGCGACTAATTTTTGGCTCCCACCCCAAAATATCTTTTGCGCGCGTTATATCCGGCTGTCGTTGTTTCGGATCATCGACAGGCAAAGCTGTAAGAACGATTTTCTGAGTTGTTCCTGTCAGTGCAATGATCTCCTTGGCAAATTCCAGCAAGGAAATCTCATCTGGATTGCCAATGTTAACAGGCAGGTGATAATTGCTAAGCAAAAGCCGGTAAATACCTTCCACCAGATCATCCACGAAGCAAAAGGAGCGCGTCTGGCTTCCATCTCCGAAAACCGTAAGATCTTCACCCCTCAGAGCCTGTCCAATAAAGGCCGGAAGTGCCCTTCCGTCATTTAACCTCATACGCGGACCATAGGTATTAAATATACGGACGATCCTTGTCTGGACCCCATGAAAATTATGGTAGGCCATTGTGATGGCTTCCTGAAATCGCTTGGCTTCGTCGTACACGCCTCGCGGACCCACGGGGTTCACATTTCCCCAATATTCCTCTGGCTGGGGATGGACAAGAGGATCTCCATAAATCTCCGAAGTAGAGGCTACGAGTATCCTTGCGTTTTTAGCTTTAGCCAAACCGAGGCAATTGTGCGTACCCGATGAACCAACTTTCAATGTCTGGATGGGGATTTTTAAATAATCAATCGGACTGGCAGGGGAAGCGAAGTGAAGAATATAGGCCAGTTCTCCGGGGATATGGATATACTTACTGACGTCATGATGATAAAATTCAAACTGTTCCAGTTTGAACAAATGCTCGATATTCCTGAGGTCGCCCGTGATGAGATTGTCCATTCCCAAC
>PLCH01000004.1:219-2736 GCA_003135585.1 Chitinophagaceae bacterium | reverse complement strand
CCGTAGCACGTTACGAAAAAGCCAAAGAGATCCAGGATCTGAATATCCAGACCGATGAACAAAAAATAGCTGAGGATTATTCCGGAATATAAAAAAACCAGAATTATCATATTGGCAGGAAGTAAAAAACCCCGTAGACTCCGCGGGGTTTTTTAGTGAAATTTCACTGACAATAACGGTTGACAAGAAAAGAATAATATGTTATAAAATAATGCTTACTAAACGTATCCATGAACGACATATTGCCAACAATTCAAACAACCGATATTCAGCCTACTCCACCCNNGTATTATCCGCCGGTACAGCATCGACCCAATGGGCAAAGACGAAAAAGGTGAATATATAACGGATTTTTTAACAGTCCGCGAATTTTTAGAAAATGAAATTCAGGAACTTACGAACCTCGATGCACTCATTCCTCTGCTGAAAATTTTAAAAGAAAAGGAATGGAACTTAAACGAAGGAGATAAAAGAATCGGCGTCTATCGCCTGGTGTCTCCGACCATGAAAGATCTCAATGATTACTATCTCGGCCCAAATCAAACGGACGACTATTTTGAAGAATTTCATTATAAAATCCTGGAAACTCTGGGGCAGAATAACGCGAAGATGTTGAAATCCCGGGCAAAATCCGGGGTATTCATTGTCGACGTCGACAGAATAGACGGAGACCATGACAACGAAAAAACCCATGTCGAAATTTTAGAAGAAAAACTGGGAGAAATCCAAAAAGTCGCCCAGGAGGTTCTCTTGAAACATTTAAAAAAACGCCGCATCCATTTAGAAAAAAAACACACGATAAAGTCTAAAGAAAGACTGGAAGTAAGCGAAAAAATGGAAGAACAAACGAACAGTGACTCTCATGCGGCCGAAGAAACCTCTCGAACACTTTCAAAAGAAATCCGCAAGCTCGAAAAAAACATCCAGGAAGTTGAAGAGATCATCGNNACGGAACGATTGAAAGCGGTGAGAAACCCGTAGATATCGCCGTAGGACTTGATAAACTTAAGGCCGGTCCGGTGAACAGCTATCTGGCTATCCGCAACACGGAGTGTGCGGCAAACATTGCTACGCTTCAAAAACTTGATCCAGACGTATTGAACGGAAACGGCAAAAACGGTCATTTCGTTTACCTTCGCGAATATAGCCATAAAGAATTATTTAAGCATCTCATCCGCGCGCAATACAATCTTGGAAAAATATTGAATGCCGAAGGGCAGATCGGATCAGAATGGCAGGAGTTCTTCACGATGGACAAAAACGGTTATGTTCGCATGAATCCTGAAATGATCAATACGTACCGTCATATCGACACTCATCGTAAAAGCGACGGCTATTTGGCCCTGGATGATGCAGACCGTCAAAAATTCGAAGAAGGCATCAATTTTTTCGATCGTTATTACAAAACCATTAATATCGTCGACTTTCTTAAAAACTTTCAGACAGAAAGTATTGAGCCGTACCTATCAGATATTTACGGCATCATTGCTTTGATCAATAAAGCTGAAAAAACTTTGAAGGAGGGCAAACCAAATGAGGAAGCGGTCCGCGCTCTTCTGAATCACACTTCAAAAGCTCTCGAAGTATCGTTAAAAAATGAATCCCCTGTTGAAAAAAGAGTCAAAACAACCAGAGCGGCGATTAAGGCATTGATGGAGCCGGGCATGAAGATCGCTATTTTTGGTGACAATATCGGCTTTGGAGCCATTAACCAATCGGCATTCGAACAATGCGCAATTGAGTTGATCAATATGCTTGGCATTACCGATGAAGAATGGTCGGCCATAGATGTCGAAGGGGATAAACTGGATAAAGAAAAACTGAACGTCCTACTTGAAACAAAATTACAAGATATCCACGAAAACCCTCTGTTCGTAAGCAAAATGCTTTCATTTGATGACGTAGGTACCCAATACCTTCGCGGAGTGGAAGAAAAAATGTACCGCCTGTACGGAGGCAGCCCGGTCATAGACGCTGACGGCGGTGATGAAACAAGGGCTGTTTACACTGAACAAAACGTTCCGGGACTCCAGGAAAAGGTCATTGACCCTGAACGAGAACTCCTGAAATTCTCGGTAGATAACAATATCCGCGTCGCAGCAATGGTCGATGATTTTCAGTTACCTCAAATCACGACTGACCAAATCCAAAGTGAACAGCGCAAGAAAATCCTGACCCTTATCGACGTTATGGAACGTGCCGAAGACGCCCATACGGAAATCAAAGCCTACAATGCACGCAAAGAACATCGTATTATCATCGTAAATCCTAATCTCTAAAGCGTTACCGTGACTCTCTTTCCTAAAAAAAGAACTTGCATATTTATTAAGAAATGGTATAGGATTAGCTATCCACCCATAAGAACTGCTATGTCGAAACTGACTGCAGATGAATCACAGCGTTCATCAGCCATAGACTCAGGAAACGGCAAACTCGAACTTCGTAATGACGAAGCCTTGATCCAAATTAAAAGTGCCTTAACGACTCTTCATGGCTCATTGAGCTCTGAATTAATCG
>PLCH01000004.1:0-205 GCA_003135585.1 Chitinophagaceae bacterium | reverse complement strand
AGGCATTTTTAGATGCTTGCAGTGATTTGAGAAAGTACCTTGAAGATATAGAATCCGGAAAAATCGTTCCGACTCCAACTCCGCCCCCGGCTGTAGTAACAGCCCAGGTAGGTGAAACAAACCAAAGAGTTCAAAGGGCCATTTACGCCGGCCAACGGAAGAGAAAATCAGGTGAAGAGGTTAATGCTCCATCAAGGCCTTCAAG
>PLCH01000544.1 GCA_003135585.1 Chitinophagaceae bacterium | reverse complement strand
CAGGTATGGCACACAAAAAAGGTGAAGGAAGCGTAAAGAATGGTCGCGACTCGCAAAGCAAACGTTTGGGAGTAAAAATTTTTGGCGGCCAGCCTGCTATTTCGGGAAACATCATCGTTCGTCAACGTGGCACAGAATATCATCCGGGAAAAAATGTTGGTGTCGGTAAAGATTTTACTTTGTTTGCTTTAATTGATGGTGTAGTTGAATTTAAGAAGAAAAGAGGTGATAGAACCTTTGTTAGTGTTAATTCGGTAGAAGTAGTTGCTTAAAATGAATTTTGGAATAATTCAAAAAAATTTTGGATGTTCCAAAGAAGTTTCNNGAAAAAAGCCGCTCCTAAAAAGAAAGCCGCTCCTAAAAAGAAAGCTGCAAAGAAAGCTGCAAAGAAGAAATAGTTCTTCTTCTTAGATGGCAGAAAATAATAAAGTCCTCCAGCCTCGGCTGGGGGACTTTTTACTTAAATACAGTTCTGGCGCGGCTCTCCACGCGTTATATTTTTTTGATGAAGAGCTATTTTCAGATTAATTTGCTATATGGCTTTCGACAATTATCATATCGCTGAACAGTTTTCCCTTCTATCAAAACTCATGGATATTCACGGAGAGAACTCTTTCAAAACGAAATCATACGCCATTGCTGCCTTTACAATTGAAAAATTCCCCGATCAATTGTCCGCTATCCCACCAGACAAAATCTTCTCAATTAAGGGTATTGGGGATGCAATTGGCAAAAAAATTATCGAAGTGGGGGAAACTGGGGAACTCCGGTTATTGAAAGAATACATCCAAAATACTCCTCCTGGAGTGATTGAGATGCTAAATATCAAAGGTCTGGGGCCTAAAAAAATTGCTACCGTATGGAAAGAAATGGAGATAGAATCAGTCGGTGAATTATTGTATGCCTGTAATGAAAACCGTTTATTGCTTTACAAAGGTTTCGGCGAAAAGACTCAGAAAAACATAAGAGAGACAATTGAATTCTTTTTAAAGAACCAGGGAAGTTACCTATACGCTGANNCCGCTGAAGCTGAAGGCTTTGCAACAGCCATCGACCAGAAGTTAAAGCAAGCCTTTCCAGGAGAAAAATTTCAGGCAACGGGCGAATACAGGAGGCAACTGGAAATTATCAATCAATTGGAATGGGTAACTACTGTTGATCCTGCCAGCCTTTTGGCTTTTTTGGAAAAGGAGGGTTATACCACAGAGCCGAATAGTGAAGCGGGAAAGATTATTTTCAAAGGGCCAGAAAATATTTCGCTTTGTTTCCACCTCATCCAACCATCTTACTTCTCGGGCTCTTTGTTCAGCACCAGCTCCGGCAATGAGTTTTTGCAGGCTTGGAATACATCGTTTGGGGACGAGGAATCCCGGATTTATCCTTCGGAGGAGGAAATTTTTATTTCGAAGAACATACATTTCATTCCTTCTTATTTAAGAGAAAACCCATCTATTATAGAACGGGCAAAACAACCGTTGCCAAAATCCATACAAAAGGAAGATATAAAAGGCATCATTCACAGCCACAGCAACTGGAGTGATGGTTCCAACACATTGGAAGAAATGGCCCGCTCCTGTATTGAAAAGGGATACGAATATCTGGTTATAAGTGATCACAGCAAAAGCGCTTTTTATGCAAATGGCTTGCTCGAGGATCGCATTAAGGAACAACATCGCTCTATTGATGATCTCAACAATCAATTGTCCCCATTTAAGGTTTTCAAAAGTATTGAATGTGATATTCTCAATGATGGCAATTTGGATTATTCAGCCAGTATCCTTTCAACTTTTGATCTGGTGATTACTTCCATACACTCCAATTTAAAAATGAACATGGACAAATCCATGCTTAGACTGATCGGTGCGATAGAAAACCCCTATACGACTATTCTCGGGCATATGACCGGCAGGCTTTTGTTAAGCCGTCCCGGCTATCCCTTGGATCATCAAAAAATAATTGATGCCTGCGCTGCCAATCAGGTTGTCATTGAACTGAACGCGCACCCCAGAAGATTGGACATTGACTGGCGATGGATTGAATACGCCTTGGAAAAACAGGTGATGATTTCCATTGATCCTGATGCGCATTCCATTAATGGATACAACGATATAAAATACGGAGTGTTGGTCGCCCAAAAGGCAGGACTCGCCAAAGAGAGCAACCTGAGCAGCATGACCCTTCAGCAATTAGAAACATTTTTAAGGGAAAGAAAAAAAATTAAGAGGTTTTAACCAGCGTCATTCAACAGCCCTTAGAATGGGCAATTCAACAAAGAATATGGTTCCTTCTCCTTCTATCGTTTCAAACCATATTCTTCCCCTCGCCTGTTCTACTATGGTTTTGCTCATCGCCAATCCTAAACCCGTTCCGGAGGATTTGGTAGTAAAATTGGGCATAAAGATTTTTGATTTCATTTCCTCGGGTATCCCTTCGCCGTTATCTGATACTTTTACCAAAATTGTATCCCCTTTCAACTCCTCACTGACACTTATCACGCGTTTTTCTTTGTCCTGGCAGGCTTCCAATGCATTTTGGAGCAAATTGGTGAATAATCGGTTGAGCTGAGTCTTGTCTGCATAAACCATAATGCGCTGGTGAACGGGCACCCACTTGAACNNGAATAAAGCATATCATGCAAATCGAAAACTTCATTTCTGGGGTTCCCGATATTGGCAAATTGTGAAAAGTCGGCAGCGATCTTGGATAAATGATCAATCTGCTCGACAAGGGTCTTGGCAACATTCGCTGTCAACTCTTTTATATTGCTGGAATTATTATCAATGGCTTTTTGAAGGTATTGAATGCTAAGCTTCATAGGTGTAAGTGGATTCTTGATTTCATGTGCCACCTGCCTGGCCATCTCACGCCAGGCGCCTTCTCTTTCACTCTTCACAAGTGCTGCAGCACTTTCCTCCAGTTTATTTACCATTTTATTGTATTCTTTCACCAGCCCCCCAATTTCATCATTGCTCTCCCACTCGACTATTTCATTTGTTTTTCCTAAGTTGATCTGGCGCATCTTTTCAGAGATTANNGAATGGCGATGTGATGCGGTTTGTCAGGAATAAGGCAGTAGACCCTGCGATCAGGAAAATGAATACATTTAAATAAATGATGGTTACCAGGAATTTTGAGATCTCCTCCTTTAGTTCATCCTGCGTATTAAAGGAAGGAATATTAAGATAAGCACAGGCATTCCCATTACCCACCCGTACAGGACAATAAATGCTCTGGAAGGTTATCCTACCCATCTGTTCTTCGTTGTTAAAGTATTCCACTGAATTCAACAGGTGCAGGTTATAATAGGCCAGGGGATGCATTCTTTCGCTTAGGATGCCTTTTGTATAAACAAACCGGGCTGAAGAAACAATAAGCTGACCGTCAAGGTCATATAAATTAATATCTGTTCCGTGGATTTCCGCCATGTCATTGATTAATTTTTCCAGTTCACTTTTAGAGATCAGATGATCCAGTCTTACCGAATCACCGATGTTGGAGGAATAGGGCAGTTTATTTTCGAATTCGCTGGCCATGATACCCATCGAATGACTCAAACGATCCTGGCTGTTTCGATTGTACCGGTTTATTAGTGATACGATTGTCGCCACGCCAATCACCACGAAGGAAAACAAACTGACAAAAATAATAGTAGTATGTATCTGGGAACGGATGTTTAACTGAAAATAGGTTGCAATCCTGCTCCAGTGCAACCGTGTCAGGACAAGAATGGATACAAGCCAAACCAATGCACCAAGGAAGAGGAATGCACTGAACAGGTACGCAAATAAGGTGATTGCTTCAATGATAGAATTATCCTTTTTGGCTACAACAACCATTTTGTCGGCTGTTATTCTATGCCACAGTTCATCAAAAGAGCCATTTTTCCTTTGTACAAAGTCCTCTTTGGGCAACAGGCTGTCCCGAAGAATAGTTGGGAAAGGGTAGTTGTTATAATGAATTTTCAGGTAATTGTTGTCGTAAATGGCATAAGAATATACCGGGGAATACTCCGGCAGGAACTCCTTTTTCTGAACGGTCAATTCGGGAACCAGACTTCCACTCTTATAATTTTTTGGTTCTGCGAGTATAAATAAGTATCCAATCGCTTTTTTGGAGGTATCCCCGACTTTCTTTTTATATATATAGGTAAACTTATCAAAGGATCTTTCATAATACTTAAGATCCTGGATGTCGGTGGTTTTTCCCTGTACTTCAAAAATCGTATTCAGGCTGTCAAAAGAGATAGGGTTCTCATTATAAAGCGGTCTTTGACTGGAATCATAGGTATAGATCCGGGTATCATATTTATCGGTATAAGCACTGAAATTGTTGTTGATAAGGCTATCCTTCATCAATTGATTGGAAGCGGGATCCTTAAACCTTGCGAAATTCTGGAAGAGAAAATCATTGTCAAAATAAATTAAGGACATGCTCAGCAATTTCTCGCTTGAAGGATTAACTTGTTCAGAAAGTCTCTCCGCAAAACGTTCACGCTGCAATAATTCTTTTTTCCTGTTTTCGAAGATAATGACCGTGGCAATGGAAATGGAGAAAATGAATAACCAGAATAAACCCTCAGAAATATTCAGCCGAAAATTCAATCCGGAGAACAGGTTTCGAAGCATCAGCCAGACAAAAAGGAGCAACCATAGCAACACAAAAATATTCAGTTCCACAATTTCTGTATTGTGAACAAATGTCAAGATCAACAATCCGGTAAAGGCTATAACAATGTATACGATGATATTATTGCTTTCAATCTGCCTGCTGATCAGCCTTAAAAGTATCTGGGTAAAGAAGAAATAGCCGAGGGTGAGCGCTGCAAGCACGTTAAAACCGATGAAACTATAAACCGTAAGGCTGAAAAAATTAGTTACGTTAAAAGAAATCATGGCA
>PLCH01000192.1 GCA_003135585.1 Chitinophagaceae bacterium | reverse complement strand
GAATACAGTTATATGTAAAACATCTTGCCAATATTTTTGATTAGGCTGATAGCCTGACAAAATGGGTGACGAGAGGTGAAAAATCAACAAACTGTAGAAAATAATTCACATTGTAATCCTAAATTACAAATTTTCATGGCAAATTTCATCTATCCTATTGATTATCAATCTTCTATATCAATTTTTCTCTGTGGCAAAAAAATTGCTCCTTCTTTATGATTCTTTGAATAAAATCATTTTTTTTATGGGGGTTGAATAAATATTCATTTGTGGACAATAAAAAAGGTATTGACGATTGGATTTTGAAGGTGTTGATCGTGGATGATGAACTCGATATTTGTTATTTGCTCAGTGGCATACTCAAACAAAGAAATTTTCGTCCCGGTTTTGTAAATACGCTTTCAGATGCTAGAACGGCTTTGCGAAATGAAAGGCCGTCTTTGCTGTTTTTAGATAACAGATTGCCGGACGGTCTGGGTTTGGATTTTGTGCCCTACGTGAAACAAAATTACCCGGAATGTAAAATAATTATGATAACAGCACACGACAGTTCCGCAGACAGGAAAACGGCTTGTGAAAATGGCGTGGATCTTTTCATTGGCAAACCACTGAGCAGGGTTTTGATCAATAATGCGATTGATAAATTTCTGAAATCAACGGACAATTAAAAATTTCGGCACAATTTTTAGCTGAATTGTCTAAACATCTTAATTTTTTTTTATGGGAAACTTATTATACATAGTTGCGGTTGTCCTGGTGATTGTCTGGGCAATTGGTTTTTTAGGATACCACGCCGGTGGAATCATCCATATACTGCTGGTTATTGCGGTAATTGCCATACTCTTAAAAATAATTGGCGGCGGGAGAAGCGATATCTGATTTATTCACTTTCAAAAAAAATGTCATGGAAACTTGGAAATTAAAAGCCAAAGGCAATTGGAATGAGATTAAGGGCAAAATAAAAAAACAGTATGCAACCATTACGGATGACGATTTATTGTATCAGGAAGGAAAAGATGATGAGCTTTTAGGCAGAATTCAGAAAAAGACTGGTAAAACAAAGGACCAGGTAATAAAATGGATTGATCAATTATAGGTCGTACCGGATTGGAATTTGCAATTTACCACGCTGCCATTTATNNAAGTGGTCCCTTTTCCTGGTTCGCTTTCTGCGTTTATTAGCCCATGGTGGTTCAAAATGATGTTCTGGGTATTTGTCAATCCAAGCCCTGTTCCCTTGGGTTTGCTGGTAAAATAGGGTTCGAATAATTTCGAAAGGGATTCTTTATCCATTCCTGTCCCGTTATCTGATATCGTGATTACACACTTTCCATTTTTGCTTTCTGTTTTTAGGTATAGTATTCCCTTGTCTGGTTCCATTGCCTCAATGGCGTTGACAATAATATTCAAAAAGGCGATTTTGATTCTTTCTTTGTCAACGGAAATATCACAAATATCCTTTGTAAAATCCTTATGCACTTTCATGTTATTCAAAAGCAGACGGTCTTTGGCCAATTCGAGGGTCTCCTCAAGGACAAGGTTTATGGAAACTTTTTGGTGGACCAGTTCCGTAAATTTCGTGGAATTCAGCAGATCCGTTATTAGCTGGTTAATCCGGTTACTGTTGCGGTTAATCATATCCAGCATCTGGGAAGCCGTTTGATTGCCGCGATCCATTTCAATTTTCAGCTGGTCTACAGGCAGGTTAATATTTGTAAGAGGATTTCTTACCTCATGGGCAATGGTTCGGGCGATTCGGCCGGTCGCTGCCAGTTTTTCAATATTTCTCATGCTGATCAGTTCCTTATTGGCTTTATCAAGCTCATTGATTCTTTCTTTTAATTGTTCCTGGTATTGAGCTACTTTTTCGTCAGCTATCCTCCTTGCCTTATTTTCATTCAGGTAGGTGCGAAAACCGTAGGCACCCAGCAGTAAGGCAATTAAAAGGGAAATAACGACTATGATCCTTAAAGTTTTATATCCCGAATTCAATTGGTCGGTTCGGATTTTCAGAAGTGTTTGTTCGGCTGATTGCATTTCGTTAACAAGTGTGCGGGCTTGGTCCATAACCTGGTTGCCGAAATAGGATTTAATTCTTAGAGAGTCATTAAGCTCATAATTGTTTTTTGTGTAATGATCAATGCCATATAATATCGCACCAAGTCTCTCATTAAAAAGCTGACGAAGAACCTTTAGTTTCTCCTGCCGCGAAGGGTTGTCTACCGTTTCATTTTGGATCAGGTTAAAAATAGAGTCTATTTTAGGCAGGCTTTTTTCGTAAGGAGCCAGAAATTTTTTGTTCTTTATGATTATAAAGCCCCTGTATCCGGTTTCGGCATCTTTTAAAGAGGAAATCAGACTTTCAAGGTGATGAATGACTTTGTTGGTATGGTTTACTATTGTGATTTGTTTCAACAAATCGGCATTTGCATACAAAGTGATTATATAGGAAACGAGAAGCAGAAAGACAGCCGCCCCATAGCCCATGCGTACCCGCATGTCTATGGCAAATTTCTTAATTGTATTTTTCATATTTATCGAAATTAATGAATGAACCTTTATCCTGCCCGAATTTTCATGCTCTAGTCTTCCTCAAACTGTAGAAGTTTTTTCCCGGGAATATTTTTTTCCGAAAGTAGTGGATTAGAGCTTGCATGCCAGGCTCGTTAAAACCCTTGATTGATAAGGGTTTGGAATCAGAATAGGAGAAATTAAAAATCTGGCAAGAAATTTTAATAATCATTGTGCAAACCATTTTGTAATTATTAAAATTGAAATGTATGAATACTGCAAAAATTTTATTGGGCTTTGTTGCCGGTGCTGCAATTGGCGGCATATTAGGGGTTTTATTTGCACCAGATAAAGGCACTGAAACCCGCAGGAAATTGGCCGAAAAAAGTTCTGATTTGTCCGATACGCTCAGAGACAAATTCGGAGATTTTGTGGACGGAGTGAAAGACAATTTTACCTCCGCGAAAAACAGGGCAGAAGATCTGGCCGACAAAGGAACATCCGCATTTAATAAAATGAAGTCTGACAAAGGGAATGCGATGGCATAATTCTGTAAATACCTTGTTACCATTAAACCTGATTCTTTCATTAAACCTTGATCTTGGCTAATACAAAGAATGCCCGGCAATCCATTAAATGAACCTTTATGCAAGATGAACAATCAGATATTGAAGTATTATTTGCACATACTCGGGAATTTGTAGAATCAAAGGCGGAATTGTGGAAATTAAAGGCGATAGACAGCCTTTCGGATATTGTCTCCACCATCGCTTCCAGATTGGGGATTATTTTGATACTTTCGATTTTCATTTTTATTATTAGCATTGGCGCTGCCTTACTGATTGGGGAGTGGCTAGGAAAGAATTTTTATGGATTTTTTATCATTGGATCTTTATATGGGATTGCCGGGATCATTTGTTACGTTAACCGGGACCGCTGGATGAAAACCTCCGTTTGCAACCTGATCATTCGTGAAATGTTAAAATAATTTTCATGGGAAAAATTAGAAATGCGCAGCAGTTAAGATCGATGATCAGATTACTTGAACAAAATGTGTCCCGGCAGGAAGAGATTATCCGGGAGGATGCGGCGTCCATTCTTGAAAACCTTAAGCCTTTAAATATATTAAAACAAACAGCCAGGCAGGTTTTTACAAAAGAACCGGGGCTTAAAAGCGGATTGTTTAAAATCGCAGCGGGAGCCGGTATCGGCTTTCTTCTAAAAAAGGCATTTAATTTGTTGCCTTCCGCAAGGGGCGGAAAATTATTGTTTGGACTAATCGAACAAGGGGTAGGCAGCTTTTTCTCCCGCCGGGCCCAAAAAAAGAAACAACTTAATTTCTGATCGATTTGTGTTTAGAATGCTTTTTTGCCCGGTCTTAAATCCGGCAGGTCAAATTCATTGAGGATACTTTTTTCTGCAACTTTTCTTTCTACATCTTCCGATTTGCGGGGAGCGGCCCAGGACAACAGTTCACAGGAATCCTTACCAATCTTCACATCGTCTTCAATACGCACTGCAATTCCCCACCATTTTTTATCACAAGAACTATTCTGGGGTATATAAATGCCAGGCTCCACAGTAATGACCATGTTTTCTTTCAGGTCTCCGTAATTACTTTTGTCATGAACGTCTAGCCCCAAATGATGGGAACAGCCGTGGGGGTAATAAATACCGACATCCTTTTTATCCTGGATGATTCCTAATGTAAGTAAGCCATCCGCCAATACCTCCTTGGCTTTTGCGTTCAGTTGATTAAAAGGAGTGCCCTCCCTGCAAAGTTTAAATACAGCTTCCTGCGCCTGGTAAACCAGATCATATATCTGCTTTTGTCGGGGGGTAAATTTTCCGCTTACCGGCACCGTACGGGTAACGTCCGCCGAATAACCATGATATTCCGCTCCAACATCCATTAGCACCATATCTGTCCCGACCCTTGTCCTGGTATTTTCTTCATAGTGCAATATGCACCCATTATTTCCTGCACCGACGATAGAGGGGTAGCCTACCCATTCGGCGCCATATTTTTTATGGATATATTCATGCATCCCCTGCAATTCNNCATGACTTCTGCATGGGCAATGGAGGAAATTTCAATTGACTTTCTCAGCAGATTCATTTCTTCAGGCGTCTTAATTTCTCTCAGAGAGCATACCAAACTGGAATATAGGGTTGTGTTCAATTTTCGTAATCGCAGTTTTTGAACAAATGCTTTCAAATCTGAGGAATCCCTTAAACCGGCAAATTCATTGATAAGCGTATCGTTTTCGATTTTTTTATCCTTATTAATTCTTTCTTTTACATAAGCAATTTCCTCCGGGAGGTTTTTTGGGGTAACTCTTTGGGAAATAAATCCAAATAGATCGTTTATTTCATTGTTAAAATTTGCAGGAACAGAAGCTTTTTGCCGGAAGCTGTTTACCAGATCAAATAAGTCAGCATTATCATTAGGGTCGTCAGGAAGGTCCTCCGGCAAACGATCAAAAATTATTTTGTCAAATTTTGAGAAATCGACCGGATAATTATTGAAACTATTGCCATTATAAACACNNTTTCTATACCCATTCTTTTGCCTGTCCATTTTTCCCGAAGGGGGTCTTTTTTTTGAATAAAAAATAATTCCTTATAACTGGTTTTGCCAGAAGTAATTTGGGGTTCCTTAAATATCAGCAGTACCGCATTGGGCTCTTTGTATCCCGAAAAATAATAGAGATCGGGATTGGGGTGGTAGGGATAATTGACGTCATGTGAGAAAATCCGGCCCGGATAGGAGAAAATTACGGCAACAGAATTGTCTGGCATTAATTTTCGCAACGCCTCCCTGCGGGCTGNNGTCCGACGGCAAACCGTCTTCGGGCTGTGAAAATACGGTGCTAACAAATAGACAAAATCCAGCCAGCAGGATGCATATTTTTTTCATGTATATGGTGTTTTACTGTTGGTGAAAACTGTCACCTATAAATTTTAAGGCATCTGTAATCCCCGTTCGCCAATAAGTCCAATTATGGGCTCCGTCCCTGACACGGAATTCATGGGGGACTTTCTTTTCTGTTAAGGCTAAATGCAGCAGGCAGTTGCCTTTTGTAAGAAAATCATCATCANNGAGAAGCGGACTTTTCTTAATTCATCAACGGGTTGGGTTTCAACAATCTTAAGAATGGAATTTTTGTTCCAGAATTTATTCAGGCGGTCTTTGCCCTTTAGTCCTTTTCCAAACAATGGACCAAAGATATTTTCCCAGGTTTCATCTTTCATCCCTGTTATTTCAATGTCATCAAAAATTCCCGCACTGAGTGGGGCGGCAGCAGCAAATAAGTCCGGATATCTAAGAGCATATATCAATGAACCGTAACCACCCATGGATAAACCGGCAATACCCCGGTATTTCTTTTCAGCCCTGATGCGATACTTACTTTCCATGGCCGGAATAAATTCCTTGATAAAAAAATCCTCATATCTTTCCTTCCCGTCATATGAATTGANNTTCAATGGCTTTGTCGGCGTACCGGTTAATCTCTCCAAATTGCAACCAACCTGTATTGTCATCTGTGTATCCGTGTAAAAGATAAACAACCGGGTAGGCTCTCTCAGCGATGTTGTAATCGGGGGGAAAATAAATACTGTATTTGACCTCCCTTCCCATTAANNTGGTCAAAAGCAGGAGACAGGATAATCCTACCCATACGGTTTTCGCAGTGAAACTCATAAGATTCAGTTTAGCTGTTAAATATAATGAAGAGTCCTGTACCGGCCATTTTTTGCCATTAAATTGTTTCTTTCCCCCTGATCCGGGGAATATGGATGCAATTTTATTTAATTTTTATTAATCTGATTCTCCCGTATGTAAGATTGTTTCTGATCCTTCATCAAGCTCCTGCATAGTAAATTAATATCGATTGGGATCCCTGATTCATATGCAGAATCCCGTTATTTTTTTCCAATCATAAATCTATACTATCTTCTGAATATTACTCTACCTTCTTTATAAATTTGATATTTGCCGGACCGGTAAAGACTCCGAAAATGATTCCAAGGAATAGTTTTACTTTTGTGGATAAGGATCTTTTTTTATGTTGAAAAAAATATTTTTTCTTGGCATCAGCGCAGGAATATTTTCGGCAGTGGCATCCATTGTATACAGCCGGGTATATATTTTTGCGCTTGGTGATCAATTTTCAAAAATTATAAATCCGGCGAGCCTTACGGGAATTAATTTGCTGGGATGTCTGCTGGCTGCCCTGGGGTACTGGATATCAAAAAGATTGTTCGGGACCAAAGCTGAAATTGTCTTTAATATAAGTTTTACCCTGGTTTCGTTCGCAAGTATCGTGGTCCCCTTTGCCGTGACCCTGCCTTACAATATCAAAAACCCTGAGTATTTTTACGGACTTGCTGTCCCGATGCATTTTTTTCCGGCTTTGGGGTGGTTTACGCTTAGGCCTTTTTTCTTCAAAGAAGCGGTCTCTGAGG
>PLCH01000131.1 GCA_003135585.1 Chitinophagaceae bacterium | reverse complement strand
GTCGAAGTGATACCTATAAAAGACATCGATCGTGCCTATGAGCGAATGTTGAAAGGAGATGTCCGGTACCGCTTCGTTATTGATATGGGCTCTTTGTGATCCGCTAAAATTCAAGGAATTCCTCAAATAAGAATTTCTCAGGTTTGGGCAATTGTTTTCTTGGCAATTTTTCGGAACGCATGGCTGTATTGNNGGAACAAAAGCCGCCACAATTGTTGCAGCCTGCTTAAGGTCATCAAGCATCAGATGATCGTAGGTGTCCATATTGGAATGGTGGGTGCGCGTTTCATACTCAATCGGATCCTGTATGAATTGAAAACCGGGTATTCCTACCGCGTCAAAAGATAGATGGTCAGTGGCTCCTGTGTTGTGCGAAGTGACAGTGGCTGCACCCAGATCATTAAACGGTTCAAACCATTTGGAGAAAACAGGGATGACTGCCTTGTTTCCCTGGTCATATATACCGCGAATTTTGCCGGTCCCGTTGTCTAGGTTAAAATAAGCTGAAACTTTTTTTTGTTCGGGCTTCAGTTGCATGGTCGCTGGATCTCCAAAATGATTTTTCACATAGTTAAAAGAGCCGATCAACCCTTGTTCTTCTCCTCCCCAAAGAGCTATACGGATGGTTCGTT
Source organism: Chitinophagaceae bacterium (assembly GCA_003135585.1). Lineage (GTDB taxonomy): Bacteria > Bacteroidota > Bacteroidia > Chitinophagales > Chitinophagaceae > Puia. The sequence continues at coordinate 5,870 of PLCH01000131.1, read as the reverse complement.
TGGGTTGGATACCCAAGGCTTTCAGAATACGGATAGCCTCCATCATTACAATACAACCAGCCCCATTGTCCGTGGCTCCTGTTGCACTTTGCCAGGAATCCATATGGCCGCCAAGTATTACTACTTCATCTTTCAGCAGCGGATCCACGCCTTGAATCTCCGCCACGAGATTATAGCCTTTCGTATCCTCCTTATATAATTTGGTTTGAATCTCTAATTCCATGGTCACTCTTTTACCGGCTTCAACCAATCGTTCAAATTTAAGGTATGCTTCTTTAGAAATGACAATCTCAGGGAGCGCTGGCTGATCTCCTTTTTTATAACCGCCGAATCCGTCCACGAAGACGGTCCCGTCCCGGCCATTTTCATCAAAATCCACAAGGGCAAGCGCCCCTTCCTCCATCAGCATTTTTTTGGTCTTCTTCAAGGCAAGGACCTGCGGCATAAAAAAATGCAGCATTTGGGAAGTGAACATATAGGAATCGCCCAATTTAGCCAAATCACTGTCGGAATAACGACTGGCATAGGCCTTAAACGCCGAACCGAGGCTGGTATTCTTGTTTTTGTAAAGAATTATTTTGCCCCTGATGGAAGCGGCGTTTTTTTCAAGAAAGGCGGAATCTAATTTTTCCAGTAAAAAGACGGGGGCTGACAACAGGCCGCCTGTGCTCCCGCTCCATGGTTTAGCATACCCAATAACAGGCTCATAGTAAGGTGATCTCAAGGAAACGTATAATTTTTCCACGCTCCATCCATATCCGAATTCTCCCCAGGCTTCCATTTTTGCATTTTCCATTCCCCACTGCTTCAGTGCGGAAACCGCCCAGTCACCCGCCCGTTTATAGCCGGGCGAATTGGTCAGTCTTGGACCAGCTATATCTGTCAGTTGTTCGGCGATAGGATCAACCTGCGAATGAACCAAACCTTCCTCCCGTATTCGCCTCATCATTGCCGTATCAACCTTTTCTGGTTGGGCAAGTAGAAGTGAGGGCATAATAAAGAAGTAAATAGTAAAGGATTTGAATGCTAGTCTCATATGAATCTGTTATAAGCCCAAAAATTGGATTTTTTTTTGATTTAAAATTATTTCCCTTTTAAGCGAGCTGTCTTTATCCCTCCTTCTTTGTAAAAATTGAACTAAATTACCTGTTCAAAATTTACGTTTAAATCCATTTATTTATGTCACGATTTTCCTTTCCATGTACAAAACGTTTTATTGTCATCGGTTTATTCCTTACGGTTATCACTGCCCAGTTAACCTATGGACAGCAGGGTGACCCCAAACTAACGGAGCTGTATACCCCCGTTCCCAAAGTGGTTACGCCCGGAAAGACCTGTTCGGACGCGCCTTCGGATGCCGTTGTGCTGTTTGACGGGAAAAACCTCGACCAATGGAGGTCGGTAAACGATACCACCGCTCCGGCAAAATGGATNNGCTTCATATAGAATGGCGCATCCCCGAAAACATCACAGGATCAGGACAGGCCCGTGGCAATAGCGGGGTATTCCTGGCTTCTGTTGGCCCGGGAGATATGGGTTATGAATTACAGGTTCTGGACAATTATAAAAATGAAACCTACGTGAATGGTCAGGCGGGGAGCATATACAAACAGCTTATTCCTTTGGTTAATGCGTGCAAAAAACCAGGAGAATGGCAGTCCTATGACGTAATTTGGACTGCCCCGCGGTTTAACGATGACGGATCGGTACAGTCGCCGGCACGCGTCACGGTGTTACACAACAGCGTTTTGGTCCAGAACAATGCTGAATTAAAAGGATTGACGATGTATATCGGTAAACCTTTTTACAAAAAACACGGACCCGCACCTATCAAATTGCAAGCCCACGGGGATCCCAGTGAACCGATCAGTTATCGCAATATCTGGGTAAGGCCTTTGTAATTTATGGAATCCTGACCGGTAATTTTTTTGCACAGGTAAATCGTTCCGTCGGGGAATTGGCGGATAATATCCATTTTTTTATGCTGCAATATATCCTGAAGACCTAGGAGGTCCGGGTTGATTATATCATTGAACCAGATGAGATAAAGCTCGTCCTCCGCGTAAAAATTCCTTACTTCGAGTGGAAATACTTTTTGTGGCAGTAATTCGCAGGAAAGGCCTGTAAAAAAGTAAACTGCGTCTCCGGCATTGGAATAACGCGCATAGCCAGGGAGAAAAATTCCGGGATTTTTTTTGATAAAGTTTACCAGAGGGGAACTGGGCCAGGGGTCCTCGGTATAACCGGGAATGCCGGCATCCTTTACCCCGTCATAGGTTTCATAGTCGGTCATAAGCTGGTTATATTGAAAACTAAACAGTAACAAAATGCAAAAACCGATAACCAGTTTTTTTTTCAGGCCTTGCAGCTTTGCAAAAAAGGGAGCCATCCAAAAACTCAGCGTCCATAGTAAGGGAAANNAGGGAATAAACAGTGGCGATAACAGCCGGCTATCCAGCTGCTGGAATCGGGAATAAGTTGCCGATAAGATCATGAAAAGTGAATACATCAACGTGAATGCTATTGCAGTTACTTCATGAGAATAGGTATCAAAACGTTTGACCAGCCACAGCATAAATATGACTGCAATCAAAACAAGGCAGGCAATCCCGGTAATCAGGGCAATAGAATAATTCTTTTTGAAAACCGGCATCCATTCTGACAATACCGTTCCATAATAATAGATATTTTTATGAAGGGGGGTAACTCCTCTTTGCCGCTGACCGGTCAGGTAGCCCCCCAACAGGAAATTCCTCGCTAGGTTTACTGCCAGAAAAAAAAGAGTAACCACGCTAAAAATTGTCAGATGGGCCAGTTTCCTTATTTTTCTAAGCCGTGGATCCATGACAAGAATAACGCCACCGGTGAAAAGGAAGCTTATACCTGCGTAGCGCGTGACGCAAGCCAGTCCCGCTATCAGCGCCATAACCAGCAGGCGGTTTATGGAAAGCGTTTTAAGATAGCTTCTGATGGAAGCCATAAAGAAAAGGAAAAGCAACAGGAAGAGCGTTTCAGACCAGACCATCGAATAAACTTCCAGCAGACAGGGACTGAACAGGAAGCAAGTCAGCATGATCCGTTTGTACCATCTGGAACGAAAAGCAAAACCATTCATCAGCGATCCGGATGTATAAATTAATATTGCAAATAGCAACCCATTCAAAAAGGGCGCGAAGTAAAGCGGATCTGAATGTGTAATGGACATTACCGCCCAAAGAAACAGTGGATAAAAAGAAGGAAAATCAACCAACGGCATCTGATCAAATGAGATCAGACCCCTTCCGTCATGGAAGTTCCTTGCCACGCTTATGTATTCCACAGAGTCGGGAGATATTCCAATGCCACTGTGTTTGGTGAANNTCCTAACCGGTGAAAAATGATTAATCCCTGATTTCATGAAGTGATCAAATTGTGAACATTCTGCTAAATTAAGGGATAAAGAAAAAATACAGGGGGAAGAAAATAGCGGCTTCTAATAAAAATTCATGCTTATCAGGTAATTTCAGTCTTAATTTGACCAGCCATGCTGTCTGTTCGTATACCGTTGCTTTTTATATTCATGTTGTGGATTTTTGAGGCGAAGGCCCAGCCATTTGGCGGAAATCCGCCCTCACTGAAATGGAAACAGATCAATACGGATACGGTTCGCATCCTGTTTCCAGAGGGTATGGAAAAACAAGCACAGGAAGTGGCAGCGATCGTTCAAAGGCTGAACCGGATAACTTTGCCCACCATCGGATACCGGCTTCATAAAATCGATATAGTTTTTCAAAACCAGACTACTATCTCCAATGGATATGTGCAATTGGCCCCATTCAGGAGTGAGTTTGAACTTACAGCAGATCAAAACAGTTTTGAGCTTGGCAGTCTTCCCTGGGAGAAAACGCTTGCCATCCATGAATATAGACATGTACAGCAGTATAATAATTTTAGGATAGGCTTGTCGAAGGCCTTTTATTATGCGTTTGGGGAAGGGGGACAGGCACTTGCCAATATTCTTTCCGTACCCAACTGGTTCTTTGAGGGGGATGCAGTCTACCAGGAAACGCTGGTTAGCACACAGGGTAGGGGNNGGCTTCCTTTTTTTTTCAATGGATATCATTCCCTTTGGGCTGCGGATAAAAATTATTCCTGGATGAAACTGCGCAACGGTTCCCTTCGCGACTATGTGCCTGACCATTACCCTTTGGGGTACATGCTGGTTGCCTACGGAAGGGAAAAGTATGGGGAAGATTTCTGGAGGTCTGTATCATACGATGCAGCTGCATTCAAAGGGTTATTTTATCCTCTCCAGCATGCTGTTCTACGAAATGCGGGAATATCCTACAGACAATTCCGGGAAGATGCATTCAATTATTTCAGGCAGCAAACAAAAAAGGAAAGGGAAGCTGATATGCCTGCCAGTTATGCNNCCTTTTCAGCCGATGAAGAGTTTCCACAATTTGCCAGCGGGGGGAAGCTTATTCTTATGCGAAGTAGTTACAGAAATATCCCTTTTTTTATGGCCCATAACCTGCAAAACGGAGAGGAAAGAAAAATAAAATCAAGATCGGTTTCCCTGAATAATTATTTCTCTTTCCGTAACAATAAGATTGTGTATGCGGCATTTGAACCCGATATCCGTTGGGGTTGGAGGGACTACGGCGTTATCAGGGTAATGGACGCCCGGACAGGCAAAGAAAGGCGGATCACAAAAAAAACAAAATATTTTTCCCCGGATATTTCGGCGGACGGATTGCATATTGCTGCCGTCCTGGTAAAACCAGATGGATCCAGCGAATTGCAAATTCTTAACAGTAAGACCGGAGAAATAGAGCAGGTCATTCCCAACAAGGAACAACTGTTCTTTACTTATCCGAAATTTTATAAGGAGGGCCAGCTGGTTGCGGCGGTGCGTAACCAAAAAGGAGAGATGGCTTTGGGATTATTTGGTATCCGGGACGGAGCCGCAAACTATCTGACACCTTTCACTATGAATGTGATCGGATTTCCCTCAGTAAATCAGGATACCATTTATTTTACTGCCTCGCGTGAGGGCAGGGATCAGTTGTTTTGTTCCGTCCAGGGGCAATTGTTCCAACTCGGTTTTCCACTGACTAATCTATCCACTGGAGATTACCAGTTGCANNGGCAGGACCAGTCACCGCCCCGATTCCTGCAGACCAGTGGGACGGGGGCATGGGCATTGCGGGTATTCACACACTTGAAAAAGGTCCTGCCGGTCTGCTGGATAAAATCGATTCGGCTGACTTACACATCAGCCGCTATCAGTCCACATTGAAATTATTCAATTTTCACAGCTGGAGACCCTATGTTAATGATCCGGATTATTCTTTTTCACTAGTGAGCCAGAACATTTTGAACACGATGCAGTCAGATCTGTTTGTCGGCTATAATCGCAATGAGCGTTTCAAACAAACAGGTGTGGACGCCGTTTACGGTGCTTTTTTCCCTGTGATAGACGCCGGATTCAATTATACCTTTGACCGCAATGCCCTTCTCAGAAATCAGAAGGTTTACTGGAATGAACTGCAGGCCAAGGCGGGGCTGAGCGTGCCACTTTCCCTTAGTCGGGGAAGATGGTTCACCAACCTTCAGACAGGCAGTGACATAGTGTATAACCAGGCTTATTTTAGTGGATTATTTAAAGATAGTATTTTCGGCCGCGGATTTGTCTATATCAATCCCTATATAATTTTTGAAAACCAGTCCCAACAGGCGCGTCAGCAGATCAATCCCCGGTTTGCCCAGACTTTTAAAATTTCGTATAGTCACGCAGTGTCCGTTTTGGAAGCTAACCAATTTCTGGCCACTTCTTATTTATATTTTCCGGGATTGGCTGCCGTCCACAGCTTTGTATTAGGTGCGGC
>PLCH01000080.1 GCA_003135585.1 Chitinophagaceae bacterium | reverse complement strand
TCGGTAATTCGCAGATTCGAACTTAGTGAAAACTATTTGACACGTTATGGGACGGATACGGAACTACAAAGAAAAATAATAAATACAAACAGATAATTTCCGAAAAGGTATAGTCCTGAAGCTTTTGCCAGTAAACTTTACTTCCCACTGATTGACCCCCATACGCAGCAAATATATCAGGCAACTTATTGTTGGACGCACCGGATGGGATGACTAATTTTTATTCAGTTCTTAAATTTTTGGCTGGTTTTGATAATGCCGCCTTAGCAGAATGAAAAGTGGCCGTTGCAACTGCAGTAAATATAATAAAGAAGGCAGATACAATAAATGGAATAAAAGACAAACCCGTATTATAAGAAAATATTTTCAGCCAGTTGTTCATAAAGTAATAGGCAATCGGGAATGCAATACAGGCGGCAATGAGTGCCAGCCATAGGTAATTTCGGGTAACAAGAGCTACTATTTGGGTTATGGTAGCGCCCATTACCCTCCGAATGCTGATTTCTTTTTGCTTTTGTTGCGTTGTAAAGGCAGTGAGGCCAAGCAAACCAAGGCAGGTAATGATGATGGTGAGTATGGAAAATGCCGCAAAGATTTTTCCCCTCTTCTGATCAGCTGCATATTGTGAGTTGAAATCCTCATCCAGAAACTTGTACTCAAATGGCAGTTGCGGAAAATATATTCTCCAGGCCTTATCCACCCGTGCAATGGATTCTTTGATATTGCCAGGGGTCATCTTCACTTGGATGATATTGCCGTTCGGACCGTAAAACAACAGAAGCGGTGCGATTGGATTGTATAAGGATTTTTGGTTGAAATCTTTAAACACTCCCACTACCTGCAGATAAAATCCCGATGTGTCACCGGGGAATTTTACCCGTTTTCCAATCGGTTCATCCCACGCAAAATGTTTTACCATCGATTCATTCACCAATATGCTGTGCAAAGTGTCGGAAAGATTTGAGAAATTACGCCCCTTGATGATCGGGATACCTAAGGCTCCCATGTAATTTTCGTCTACCGCATAACATTCAATCGCCTTATTTACATTTCCGTTTTTTGTTTCTACGATGAACAAGTTCAAATTAGTATTCGGACTTCCAGGATAGGCATTACCGGTTCCGACCATTTTGACACCTGGCACCTGTCGGAAACTGTTGTTCATGGCAAATATTTTACTGCGTTCATCTTCTCCCGTATTGACAATAACGGTCATAACCTGATTTTTGTCAAAGCCAAGATCCCTCTTACGTAAGTAGGTAAGTTGGGTATAGACTACCCAGGTACATATCAGCATGACCATGGAAATCGAAAACTGTAAAATCACGAGAGTGCGACGAAGGTTAACATTGCCCGAAGCCTTGGAAAGAGAGCCTTTTAATACACTTACTGGTTTAAATGACGAGAGATAAAACGCCGGATAGCTGCCTCCTGCCAGTCCAGTAAATAAACCAATACCCAACAAAAGCAATATATTGAAAGGCTGTAACAGTGTTTGAACGGTAAATGCCTTTCCGGATATCGAATTGAAAGCTGATAACATCAGTACAACGAGTGCAAAACTAAACAATACAGCCACAAATGCCGTGAGTAAGGATTCACCCAAAAACTGTAATACCAATTGATTTTTTGAGGAGCCTGTTACCTTGCGTACCCCGATTTCCTTCGCTCTTCTTGCCGACCTTGCTGTAGTGAGGTTCATATAATTAATACAAGCTATCAGTAGCATAAAAAAAGCTACTGAAGAAAATATCCAGATATAGGACATGCTTCCCAGTTCCTCCGGTTCCCTTTCCAATTGCGAATGCAGATGAATATCCGTAATGGGCTGTATACCATATTGCATTTTTACGTTGAACTGAGAAAAAATGGGTTCTACAAATTTTTTATATACCTGGGACAATTTTTTATTAAGGCCATCTGCACGGGCGCCGGGTTTTAGCAAGACATAGGTGTAATAGTTGAAATTGCCCCAATTTTCTCCACCCCGATTTTTAACCGAAGACATGGAGATCAACATATCAAAACGGATATGAGAATTTTTTGGAACATCTTCGATTACAGCTGTCACCTTGTATAAATCATATACTGTACGAAGAGTCTTGCCAACAACCTGGGTATTCTTTCCGAAGTATTTTTCAGCGAGCGTTCTTGAAATGACAATGCAGTTAGGTTGATATAACGCATTGTGATTCCCTTCAACAAAATTGACGGTGAATATCTTAAAGACATTACTATCAACATAATAGATTTTCGTCTCGTAAAAATTGTTGGTTCCATTTTTAAATAATGTCCTCTCACGCGGCGAAAATCTTACCGCCTCCTCTATTTCCGGGAAGTCCTTTTTCAATGTTGGCGCAAGAGGGAATTGGGTAATGGTCCAGTTGGTGTTTTTATCACGTTCCTGTATGTAAGAATTGATCCTATAAATGCGATCGACATTTTTGTTAAACCGGTCAAAGCTCAATTCATCCCTGACATAAAAAATCAAAAACAAGCTAAAAGTGATGCCTATCGTAAGCCCCAATATGTTCAGAATACTAAACCATCTGTCTTTTCTAAAATTCCGTATGGCAATAAGAAGGATGTTTTTGATCATGACTTAAGATATAATTGGTGACAAATTCAAGCTTTAAAGAATATCCTTCAATTGAAATACCAATATCTTAAATACTTGTATATCAAGAGAATGCCAATATTTAACTATCAGCCCACTGTTCGATTTTGTAACAGTCGTTGTCCGTTATTGACTATGACGAATTTTTAAAATGAATGTTACAGTCAAGTATTAATTGAGACCCTCGGCTGGAATCAGCCTAAAGGAGATAGCAACGATCGTGGTGGCATAACTTTGGATATGGAGGCAGCAAGGAATTTAGAGTTCCAACCAGGCGGACCGGAAGCGTAAAGCCCCTTGAAAAAAGTAAGAATCTACTGAATGGTAATTGATACTCAATGATTCTGGGGCTTTTGATCAATTCCTCTTTGATTTTTACGGTAAGTATATGTTGAGCGAAGCTCTTGTTAACTGAAAATTCCTTCTCAATTTGCGTGTGGAGTATTTCCTGTTTTTGATAGGAAGGATAGACCATAAGGGCCTTCAAAATAATAACAGGTGGAAATGATTTTTTTTACATAATCTCTTGTCTCTCCTGGAAGATAAGGTTGAAGCCTCCAGAAATTTTTACTTCCGGACTGCCTGATGGCTGAGTAAACAGGACCTTCTCCGCCGTTGTACGCTGCGAATACAAGCAACCAGTCTCCGAATTCTTCGTGCAGATCTTTCAGGTATCTAGCTGCGGCCCTGGTACTTTTGTAATAATTTTTTCTCTCATCGCAACGGGAGCTGATTTTCAGCCCGAGAATACGGGAAGTTGCAGGCATTAACTGCCACAAACCTACTGCACCCACTTTTGAAACGGCTTTCGTTTTCAATTCAGATTCAACAACGGCGAGATATTTTAGCTGAACAGGAAGACCATAACGCTTAAAGACTGAATCAATCATGATAAAAGGTGAACTGCTTCTCTGTTTAATGCAATAAAGATTTTGTCTGTTTTGCTTAATATAGGTTTTTACAAACTGCTTTACGTGCTTGTTGAAAGGTGCTTTATCTTTCCCTTCAAAGTAAATTTCGGAAGTCCTCCCATCAACAGCTGGAACTACAATAAACAAAAATGTACAAGCAGAAAAAATATTTTTTAGTGATACTAAATTATTCATTGTTTTAATTTTTAATAATTATTCGGAATTAGTTGCCGCACTTAATGGCAAGAAAACGGTAGGGGTCGAGTGAAAAC
>PLCH01000542.1 GCA_003135585.1 Chitinophagaceae bacterium | reverse complement strand
CGTATCTTCTTGCCAATCTTTTCATTCCTGTCATCAACTTCAGCACGAATATCTGCAATTTTAAGTGATTGTAAAAGATTTTGTGAATAACTGATAAACTTGTCACTGATGGGCAGGATCTTGACCTGCAGAGGGGCCAGCCACAGCGGAAATTTACCGGCATAGTGTTCCAATAAAAAACCGATAAAGCGCTCATGTGTGCCTAGCGGCGCACGATGAATGATCAGGGGTGTGTCGGATTGGTTGTCCTTATTGGTAAACTCCAGTTTGAACCGGCGTCCCTGTTCAAAGTCTACCTGGTTGGTAGCCAATGTAAACTCCCTGCCAATGGTACTCCAAATTTGAACATCAATCTTCGGGCCGTAGAAAGCAGCTTCATCCGGGACCTCTACAAATGGAGTTCCCGTTCTGACCAGGACATCCCGCACGAGATCTTCTGTCTCTTTCCAGAGCTGGGGTTCGTTCACATATTTTTTCCCTAATTTCTCTGGATCATGCAGGCTTAGACGCATCACATATTTGTCAACTCCAAAGATTCTAAAATACTTCAGATACATATCATTCACTGCCTTGAATTCATCGTAAAATTGCTCCTTCATGCAGTAAATATGAGCGTCGTTCATATGAAGGCAACGCACTCTCATCAGGCCAAATAATTCCCCACTTTGTTCAAAGCGGTAACAAGTGCCATATTCTGCCAGGCGCAAGGGCAAATCTTTATAGCTCCTGGGTTCGGCAGAGAATATTTTATGATGGTGCGGACAATTCATTGCCTTTAGATAGTATTTCACTCCGTCAAGCTCCATTGGCGGAAACATGCTGNNGGCTCTCTTTGGCTATATGGGGAGTAACGACCCTTTTATAACCCGCTTTTTGTTCGGTTTCCTTGGCTAATTTTTCAAGTTCTTCGATAATAATCGTTCCGTTGGGCATCCACAGAGGCAAACCGGGTCCTACATCATCGGCAAAAGTGAAGATTCCCAATTCCTTTCCCAATTTGCGATGATCCCTTTTTTTCGCCTCCTCCAACAGGAGCAGATAGGCGTCGAGTTCTTTCTGGGAGGGGAAGCTGACCCCGTACAAACGGGTCAATTGCTTATTTCTCTCGTCACCTTTCCAATAAGCGCCCGCTATATTAGTCAGCTTTGCTGCCTTGATAAACCCGGTCGCGGGCAGGTGCGGGCCCCTGCAGAGATCGGTGAAATTTCCCTGGGAGTAAAAACTGATCTCACCATCCTTCAACCCCTGCAAAAGGTCCAATTTATATTCGTCCCCTTTCTCGGTAAAATATTTAACTGCATCTGGCTTGGGAATTTCTTTGCGGATAAACTTATTATTCTGAGTGGCCAACTCAGCCANNGCAAGTTTCCGTAAATCTTCTTCCGTGATTTGGCGGCCGCCCAGATCCATATCATAATAAAACCCATTTTCAACCGGCGGTCCTACCCAGAATTTTACACCTGGAAATAATGATTCAACCGCCTCAGCCATTAAGTGCGCAGTTGAATGCCAAAACACCGATTTTCCTTCCGCATCATTCCAGGTTAGCAACTTCAAACTGGCATCCTTTTCAATGGGACGCGTGGCATCCCATATTTGGCCATTAACACTGGCCGATATAACTTTTTTTGCCAATCCTTCGCTAATGGATGCAGCAATTTCCAGGGCGGTAGTGCCCTTTGCGTATTCTCTGATGACTCCGTCGGGAAAAGTAATTTTGATCATTGGAGCCGCAAATTTAACAAACTCTTCCCAGATAATCATTTGCCATCCTTTTCAGAGAAATAAATATTTGACTAATTTGCTGCCATGAAATTGCCTTGTGTTCGGGGAAATTTTATCTTTTTTTTTCTCTTTGCTGTTGCAGGTGTCCAGGCACAGGACCTTACCGGAATCTGGCGGGGTCATTTCCGCAACAACAATGATTTATTCCAGCGTTTGCCCGGCGAGGATGACCGGTACAAAATGGAAGTGCAGATAGCCCAGCGAAATAAATCATTCCAGGCAGTCACCTATTCCTATAAATCCACCGTCTTTTTTGGCAAGGCCCAGGCCGACGGTGGCCAGGACCCAAAAACAGGGAAAATACTGCTTCGCGAAACAAAAATTGTTGAATTGCGTATGACAATGCTGGAGGCAGCATGTATCATGACCTGCTATTTAAAACATTCCAAACTGGGTGACGAAGAATTCCTGGAAGGGACTTTTACCAGCATGAATAGCCGCGATTCCTCTGACTGCGGTAAGGGAACCATCTTCCTGCACAAGGTGGAAAGCTCCGATTTTTATAAAGAACCGTTTGTGTCCTCCCGTGAAAAAGAAATTGAAAATCAAAAAAATAAAGAAAACAGCTCAATAAACGGCAAAAGACCGCTTGCATCCAATCTCAGTAAGGAGCCTGCGGCTCCAAAAAAGAAACTGCCTCCTGCCGGCACCCTCCCCGGGAAAATCTCTCCCGTAAACACAGGCAGCAAATCATCCCTTGCGAAGAAGAATTTGGCACCCACTCAAGCCAAGCCGGTAACTCATCCACCCGGATTGGTAAAGAGAAACCCGGGGAAACAAAATATTGAGACTGTCAAAATTGATTCGCTGACACCGATCGGGAAAAAAATCCCTTCCATCGTTCCCAGGGTCCTTACAAGCCGTGCCAATGAACTGGTCAAAACAATCAATGTGAGTACGGCCGATATAGAGCTAAATATTTACGACGACGGAGCCATTGACAACGATACCGTATCGGTTTATTTTGATAAGAAATTAATAGTCTCCAATGCCAGGCTGACAGATCGCGCCATTGTGGTTAAGATCCACCTTGACGAAACAAGTGACACCCATGAGCTTGTAATGGTGGCAGAAAACGAAGGGGATATCCCGCCAAACACTTCCCTGATGATTGTAAAGGCCGGTAAAAAAGAATATGAAGTTCGGATAGTATCGACTGAGCAGAAGAATGCCGTGGTCATATTCAAATATGAAAAGCCCGGGTCCTGACCACTCAAATAAATCCAAACGGTTTAACCCTAACTAACTGGTAACTTCCCTATAAATTCCGGATGCGTTTTTTTTATTTTATATTATTTTTATTATTCCCTTTTTTCATCCTGGCAGAAGATCTGAACGGGATATGGAAAGGCGTATTAACCCAGGGACACGGAGGATGCTACCCCCAATATTTCCTTGAAATACAGATCAATTTTTCCAACAACCAGATCAATGGAAGGATCTATGATTATTATGATACCGGAAAGTATGTAAAACTGAGCGTTTCGGGCCGCTACAATCCACAGACGCACAGAATGGTCTTAATCGAGAAAAGGGTATTGCAATTCAATATTCCGGCCGATTGTGTGCCTTGTATCAAGACCTATGATCTTATTTACTCAAAAAACGGAAGCGGCNNGAATTGCTTTCAGGGGAATGGAAAGGACATATTGTTGATAAACTTAACGCTTGTCCTCCTGGAAAAATAACCCTCAGGAAGGCAGCGCGGTCCGATTTCCCCGTAGATATTGAACAAAGTGATACTTTGCAATCCATTCAACAAACCATTCAACTGAAGGAAAGGGTAAAAAATCTGGTAAAGACGGTCGTGGTGGATAGTCCGCGGATAAAAATTGAATTATATGACGATGCTGAAATTGATAATGATACCATTACCGTTTTCATCAACAACAAACTATTGGTTTACCGTCAAATGCTGACTGATAAGCCACTAACTATTTATTTTAATGCTTTCCCTGAAACAGAATATGAATTGGTGATGTATGCGGACAACCTGGGGACAATACCGCCCAATACTGCCCTGATGGTTGTTTCCGCGGGAAAAAAGAAAATGGAAGTATACCTTTCTTCCAGCGAAGAAAAAAGCGCAGCTGTAAAATTTATTTATAGGAAAGAAAAATGACCTACTCTAAACCAGCCGGGTTAACTTTTCAGAATTGAAAGTTCCAGGTTACAGAAGGTATGACAGGTAAGAATAAATGATGAAATTATTTTTTTGAAAAATCCAATGAATCAATTATTTCGCCGCACCCTACCATTTTGGTCTTGTAAACAGGATGCTTCTTACCCAAATAAGGATTAATTATCCTACTCGTGTTACTTAACCAATATGCTTCTGAGGAATCATTAAATGCCATGGGGCACTTAATGTGATAAATAATTTCCCGGTCATAACGTACGGTACGAATAAGATTGTACAATTCATCCGTCAGCATGTTAAAAGCTCTTCTTTTTTGTTCAATGTTGTTTTCCCCGATCATTCCCTTGGATTCGCTGCTGATGCTCAATGCAAGGCTGTGAGCTGTACCGATAATATTGGAATCCGCCTTCAGTTCGCCCAATTGCAGGCGATCCGCACTTAGCTGGAGTTTCGAGGCAGAATGATTGGCTGCCATTGTATCCCAATTAACTAAAGCTGATTGGACAGCATAGTAATTATCCAAAATATGAGAGAGCGACATATTGAAGGCATCCGATTTTTTGCCGATTACCAGAGGACCTTCTTTTTTCTCCTCTGTTTTAATTTCTTTTTTGGACAGTAATTTATAGGCTACCAATGCTGCCATTCCCAGAATAACAGCCAATAAAAAAACCNNTCCGCAGACTTTACATTAGTTTTGCATGCTTATTGAATAAAAAATTTTAGGGAAATATGCTTGCAGGACTTCAGAACGTGACCTTCGAATTTGGTGCCAGAACGATCATGAAAGACGTTACCTGGCATATCCAGCCCTATGAAAGGATCGGTTTGATTGGGTATAACGGGACGGGTAAATCCACCATCCTGAAATTATTTGTTGGTGAATACATGCCTTCCGAGGGAACAGTTGAGCGCAGTCGTACTACCAGCATCGGTTACCTGCACCAGGATTTATTAAGCTTTGACAGCAACGATTCTATTTTGGCTGTGGCAATGAGCGCCTTTGGCAAAGTGCTGCAGGTGGAAAAAGAGATTGACGAGCTGGGCCAGCAACTGGAAAAAAATCATACCGATGAATTATTGCACCGGTACACCGATAAGCTTCATGAAATGGAACTCCTGGATGGATACAACATTCACCACAAAACCGAGGAAGTATTGCAGGGTTTGGGTTTTGCCAATGAAGATCTGCTGAGGCCTTTCAGGGAATTTAGCGGAGGATGGAGAATGAGGGTGTTGCTTGCCAAGATGATCCTGCAACAACCCGATCTTCTTTTGCTGGACGAACCCACCAACCATCTTGATCTTCCTTCCATCGAATGGCTTGAAAAATACCTGCAACATTACCAGGGTTCAGTAATCATTGTCAGTCACGACAAATATTTCCTGAACCGGATGGTGACCAGGATCGTGGAACTTTACCAGCAATCCCTTCATTTCTACAATGGCAATTTTTCCTGNNAATCGGAAAAGCAACAAAGGGTGGAACTGCAACAGCGCGCTTTTGAAAATCAGAAGGATTACATCCGCCAGCAGGAACGGTTTATTGAACGCTTCAGGGCCAAAGCCTCCAAGGCTGCGGCGGCGCAAAGTGCCATGAAACGATTGGATAAACTGGATCGTATTGAGGATGTGGAAATAGAAAGGCCAAATATCAAAATTAATTTCCGGGTGGACAAAACGCCCGGCAAGGTATTGGTAACCTTAAAAAATATCAGTAAGAATTTTGGGAATATAAGGATACTGGAAGATGCTGAAGCTGAAATTGAAAGAGGTGACAAGATCGCCTTGATCGGGGCGAATGGCAAAGGAAAATCCACCCTGCTTCGGATTATTGCAGGAANNGCCATAATGTGGAGGAAAGTTTTTATGCCCAGCATCAGCTGGAAGCGTTGAATATAAACAATACCGTTTTAGAAGAAATGCAATTATGCGGCAGCCAGAAAACCGAACTGGAACTAAGGTCCCTGCTCGGTTGTTTTCTTTTTAGCGGGGATGACGTGGAAAAGAAAATCCGCATTTTAAGCGGGGGGGAAAAAGCCAGGATCGCCCTCGCAAAAACAATCGTTAGCAAGGCGAATTTTTTGCTGCTGGATGAACCAACCAACCACCTG
>PLCH01000041.1 GCA_003135585.1 Chitinophagaceae bacterium | reverse complement strand
AAGATGAAATTAGCGCCCACTTCACGGCAGCATTTAATGGTCAGACCTTCGTATACGACTGAATCGATCTTTGAATTGTTCTTGTAAATCTCCCTTATCCATTGCAGTCTCTGTTCCTCTGAGAACATGGCTGCTTTATTGGCATTGCGTCCGATGCCAATCACTAGCTTATCAAACAACCTGATGGAACGGTTAATAATATCTAGGTGCCCAATTGTTATCGGATCGAAGGTTCCGGGAAAAAGACAAATACGTTGCATATTCAATGATTGATCAAAGTCTTAAGCCAAAATTCATTCTGCAAGTAACGTAGGATGAATGATTGATTTTATTCTGCCTTTCCGCCGGAAAGCAAATACAAAATAGCCATACGAACTGCTACCCCGTTTTCTACCTGTTGCAAAATTACCGATTGTTTACTATCGGCCACATCGCTGTCTAATTCTACCCCCCTGTTGATAGGCCCAGGGTGCATGATCATTATCCTTTTGTCCAGACTATCCAGGATTTTTTTTGTTACGCCATAGGCCAGACTGTATTCCCGCAGACTCGAAAACAGCACCTGGTTCTGCCTTTCAAGCTGGATTCGTAACACGTTCGCCACATCGCACCATTCCAGGGCTTTTTTGAGATTGTATTCTACCCTGACATCAAAGGCTTCCTTCATATATTTAGGAATGAGGGTTGGAGGGCCAGCTACAGTTACTTCGGCTCCCATTTTTTTCAAAAGATAGATATTGCTCAGGGCTACCCGCGAATGCATGATATCCCCGATAATAGCTACTTTCTTTCCTTTTATCTCACCCAGGTGCTCCCGGATGGAGAATGCGTCCAGTAAAGCCTGGGTGGGATGTTCATTTATTCCATCTCCTGCATTTACAATGGCGGCAGGAACGTGTTTTGCAAGGAAATGGGGAGCTCCGCTCGCACTGTGCCTCAGCACGACCATGTCCACTTTCATGGAAAGAATATTGTTAACGGTATCCAGAAGAGTCTCCCCTTTGGAAACAGAAGAACCCGAGGTAGTAAAATTAATAGTGTCTGCAGACAATCTTTTTTCCGCCAGTTCAAAAGAAATCCTTGTCCGGGTTGAACTTTCATAGAAAAGATTTACAATAGTCACGTCCCTCAATGTTGGAACCTTTTTTATGGGTCGCTGTAAAACTTCTTTGAATTGGCTGGTGGTGTCTAAGATGAGTTGAATGTCGGATGGCTGAAGGTCTCTAATGCCAAGAAGATGTTTGGTACTTAGTTGCATTAAAAGGTGAAATTAAAGTAAAAAAGTTGAATAAGAAATAGTTTTGAACTCCCTGTCTGGTCCTTAAAGAAGGGAGACCTCATCCCTGCCATCTTTTTCATTCCAGAAAACCTTTACCTTTTGTGTTATGATTGAGTCGATGGATTTGCCAATATAATCTGCCTGTATGGGCAACTGACGACTAAACCTTCTGTCGATCAGCGTACACAATTCTACTTTTGAAGGCCTGCCAAAATCCAGTAAAGCGTCCAATGCCGCCCGGATTGTCCTTCCCGTGTACAACACATCGTCAATCAGGATTACATTTTTGTTTTCTATGGTAAAAGGTATGTCAGTCTGATTAAGTGTATGAAGGCCCTGTCTGACATCGTCCCGGTAAAACGTAATATCCAATTTACCATATTGGATCTTTTCTGCAGTAACCTGCCTTTTGATTTGTTCAACGATACGGTCGGATACGTAAATTCCCCTGGGCTGAATTCCAATTAGCACAGTATTCTCAAGGTCAATATGGTTTTCAAGGATCTGGTGACTCAGCCTCTGCAAGGTGATGGCTAATTGTTGCGCGTTCAGGATGGTCTTCAAGAAAAATATTTTTATAAAAATAAGGAAATGCAATCACTCTTATTTCCCGGACAAAAACGGATAGCTGTAGGTGGTAGCCGGGTTGAAGGTTTCTTTGATTGTCCTGGCACTCAACCAGCGGTAAAGATTTAAAATCGAACCCGCCTTATCATTTGTCCCGCTGGCCCTGGCTCCTCCAAAAGGTTGTTGTCCCACGACGGCCCCAGTCGGTTTATCATTAATATAGAAATTCCCGGCCGCATTTCGAAGTTTGCCGGTAGCTAGTTCAATGGCAGCCCTGTCATGGGCAATCACCGCCCCTGTCAATGCATAAGGAGAAGTAGCGTTAACCAAATCAAGTGTTTTTTCGAAGCTGTTTGCAGGATAGACATACACTGTAAGCACAGGTCCAAATATTTCTTCACACATGGTTGTGTACCTGGGGTCTTTTGCTTCGATAATGGTGGGTTGTATAAAATAGCCCTTTGATTTATCGGTTTTGCCGCCCACCCAAATCACTGCTTTCTTGTCCTTCTTTGCATCGTTAATGTAGGAATNNCATAAAATTGGTAAAATCATCCACCCCACCCATCTTTAAATTTTTCACTCCTTCAATTAATTTCTTTTTTGCCTGCTCTGCCAAATTGGAAGGGATATAGGCTCTTGAAGCGGCTGAACATTTCTGCCCCTGGAACTCAAAAGCGCCGCGCAGCAGGGCAGTTACAAGGACATCAATATCGGCACTTTCATGAGCAATCACAAAATCCTTACCACCGGTTTCCCCTACTATTCGTGGATAGGATTTATAAATGCCCATATTTTCCCCGATTGTCTTCCACATACTATTAAATACGGCGGTTGAACCGGTAAAATGCACACCTGCAAAATCGGGATGGGAAAAACAAGATTTCCCCAAAGTAGGGCCAT
>PLCH01000108.1 GCA_003135585.1 Chitinophagaceae bacterium | reverse complement strand
CGTCCCGATATAAGATCTTATTCCCGCATTTCCTACCTGCGGGAGATTTACGGCGATTATCAGGGCGCTATCAAAGCCATGAAAATGGCAGTGGCAGCAGGTACTCCAAATGATGAAGCAACTGAATGGACAAGGACCCAATTGGGGCGTCTGTATGAGAATACGGGCGATTTGAAAAATGCAGAAATGCATTATATCATCGCACTGGAAGAGAGACCCGGGTACGCCTATGCATGGGCAGGCCTGGGGAGAATTGCCAATGCAGTTAAAAATTATACAAAAACAATTTACTATTATAAAAAAGCAGATTCGTCGGTCCATGACCTTTCTTTTAAAGAAGAATTGTCAGAAGTGTATAAACTGTCCGGTCAAAAACAAAAAGCGGATTCCCTGACAAACCTAGTTATTAACGAGTTGTGCCAGGATGAAAAGGACGGGCAAAAAGATGAAAATATAGGGCATTATGCAGACAGGGAACTTGCTTATGCCTATTTAAAAATAAATAATTATGAGAAAGCCCTGGAGCATGCGCTGCTTAAATACAATCGCAGGCCGGATAATATTGACGCAAATGAAACCCTGGCATGGGTTTATTATTGCAAAGGAGACTATTCGAAGGCATTGAACTACCTGCAAACAGGATTAAAGACCCACAGCAAAAACCCAACCTTGCTTTGCCATGCAGGTTTAATTTATGCCAAAGCGGGAGACAGGATGACAGCAAAATCCATTTTACAGGAAGCATTGCGCCTGGATCCCAATATTNNGAAATCCTAAAAACCAAAAGCAAGGAGACTTTGCGCAGCCTATAATAACAACTGATGGCGAGGGATATAAAAAATTAAAGGTTTTTGAAATTACCAACAACATATTGGACAATCTTTTTTTTATGTGGGTTAATTGTTCTATCCCCATCGGTTGTTTCAGGGCATACCATTAATTATGTACTTGAAAAATCTGCAGCGACAGATGTGGTTTGGTTTTACTTTAAACTGGGGGTGGGACACATTCTTCCTCTGGGTATTGACCACATTTTATTTGTGATAAGCCTTTGCCTGCTTAGCACCCGTGTCAAGACAATTTTATGGCAAGCCACCGCATTTACCGTGGCCCATTCTGTAACCCTGGCATTAAGCATGAAAAATATTCTTTTTGTTCCAGGAGCTATTGTTGAGCCGGTTATAGCTTTGTCAATTGTCTTTGTTGCAGTTGAAAATATTTTGATTAGAGAGTTGAAAAAGTGGCGCATAGGGATCGTATTCTTTTTTGGCCTTATTCATGGTTTGGGATTTGCAAGTGCCTTGAATGAAATTGGCCTTCCGCGAAATAAATTCTATACCTCCATCCTTTCTTTTAATGCGGGGGTTGAAATTGGTCAGATAATCGTTATCACTGGTGTTTTTGCGCTTGTCGTCTTACCATTCGGCA
Source organism: Chitinophagaceae bacterium (assembly GCA_003135585.1). Classification (GTDB taxonomy): domain Bacteria; phylum Bacteroidota; class Bacteroidia; order Chitinophagales; family Chitinophagaceae; genus Puia. The sequence continues at coordinate 3,554 of PLCH01000108.1, read as the reverse complement.
GGAAGAATGGGTATCGGAAATTTATTGTGAATCCCGCCTCGGGGTCCATTGCCTTGCTTGCCGCTTACTGGGTAATAAAAAGATCTTTTTAAATTTCTTATTGAATTCGGGGAAGGGTTATTATCAGGTCGCGGTCTGCAGAACAAACCCAAATTTGCTTCCTTCGCCTAGCCGGCTTTTCACCCATATGGCTCCCCCCTGTGCTTCAATAAATTCTTTAGAAATGGCCAGGCCCAACCCCGTTCCGGAGCGTTCCTGGGCACCCGGAACCTTAAAATAACGGTCAAAGATTCTTGGCAGGTATTTTTCGTCTATTCCGCCACCATGGTCCAAAACTGAAAATTCAACAGCATTGTCCTTCGGGTAGGCGGAAACTTCGATGACGGTTTGTAGCTGAGAAAATTTTATCGCGTTTGTCAAAAAATTAATTAAGACCCAGGTTGTTTTTTCAGCGTCCACATGAATGGCAGGGAGGGATGGAGCAATATTTGTCCGGATGGAGATATTCTTTTGCTGAGCCTGAAATTGAACCGCCAGTATGGCTTGCTCAACAATAGCGGCTNNGAATATTTCCGGTTTCCACCTGAGCCATGTTGAGCAATTCTCCAGTTATCTTCAATAAACGATCGGCATCTTCTCTTATGCTGTTAATAAGGTCCATTTGTTCATTGTCAAGCGAACCAATGCGTTCATCGGTCAGCAATTGTGCGCTCATCTTGATCGAGGAGATAGGCGTCTTCAATTCGTGTGAAACCGTTGCGATGAAATTGGTCTTCGCCTCATTCAATTCGTGAAAAGGGGTGATATTTCGCAAAACAATTACTTCGCCAATTACNNAATTACCTTTTCATTATTGGTAACATTCAGCACATCCTTGTTAAAATAACTTTCCCTGTTGTCAGCAAAAATTTTCAATTCGTGTTTCTCCTCATTATTCTGCAATAATTTTCTCATCAAATCATTTTTTAAAGCCACATCGGGCGAATATTTTCCGATCATGTCCGCTTCTTTTAGGCCCAATAACTTTTCTGCAACCGCATTCAGAAATAAAATATTCTTTTTATTGTCAAGGCCAATGATACCGTCCCGCATCTGATTAATAATAGTTTCAATCCGGCTTTTTTCAAATTTTATCTGCGAAAGATTGCTGTTTTCGTATTCATCAAGTTTAGTAGCCATGATGTTGAATGAACTGGCAAGATCTCCGAATTCATCGTTTTGTTTCAAATAAATCCGTTTATTATAATTCTTATTGGCGATCTCCGCAAACCCTTCGGACAGGGTTCTGATTGGATTGGAAATGATTCCGGGCAGATTGAAAATGAAAGTGAATGCCACCAGGGTCNNAAAATAATAGTCAGCCACAGTTTGGCTGTTTCAGCCGTATTCTGTGCTATTGCATTCTTTCTTAAAATGGCCATTTCATTCAGATCCTGTATGCGTATGATGGAACGTCTTATTTCAGGATAGTTGGAAGGATCATTGGGATTGATTTTTAGTTCATTGAAGTTTTTCCTGAGTTCCTGTGTAGCTTCTTTTTCTCCCATTTCTGTTATATTGCTTTCCTGCTTTTTCAGGTTTTCTTCAAATATTTGAATAGCGTCCTTTTTAATTTGTATATCCTCGAGCGCTTTAAACATATTGTTACAATAAACGAGAGATTCATGGTTGTTTTTCAACACAGAGTTGGCGTCCCTGCTTAAACGATTGATACTGACGATGCCGAGAATGCCAAATAAAAGTATTACAACAAAGAGAAAAAGCAGTCCCAGGGATAATTTGGTTTTTAGTCGCATGTTCATTTTAGGAAAGAATTACAACATCAATGTCTGATTCTGACAATTTATTCAATAATTGGTTAAAAACCGCAGAGTTCAGGATAACGTTGAATAAACTCAGGTGCGGTTTACCGATGCAGATCGTGGTTATCTGTTTTTGCTCGGCGGTTTCGATAATCCCCTTGGCAATATTACTGTTCTTGGTTCTGATCACTTCAGCACCAAGTTCGGTAGCCAATTTAAAATTATTTATAAGATGCCTTTGGGCAGCAAGTCCGATTTTGTCACCATCTTCCTTTGGAGTCTGTACATATAATACAATCCATTTGGAATTGTAATGAGCAGCCAGTCTGGCTGTCTTTCGGATTACTTTGGAAGCAATTTCATGGTTGCTGCTGATGGTGGCCATGAAACGTTCCGCACGCAAATGCGCATTTCTCGGTAATTCCGTTTCAATCTTCCGTTCTACCTGTGTGGCCACTTCTTTCAAGGCCAATTCTCTAAGTTGAAGAATTTTTTCAGATTGAAAAAAATTCTTCATGGCGATTCCAATTTTATCGGTAGAATAGATTTTACCTTCTTTTAGCCTGGTTACGAGGTCATCGGCCGTGAGGTCTATATTCACCACTTCATCTGCTTTTCTTAACACGCTGTCTGGAATCCGTTCCGCAACATCAACACCGGTAATTTCTTTTACTTCAGCATTTAAACTTTCAATGTGCTGAATATTTACGGCACTGATCACATTAATACCCGCATCCAGTATATCCATCACGTCCTGCCAGCGTTTCTCATTTTTACTTCCTTCAATATTTGTATGAGCCAATTCATCGATAATAACGATTTCCGGGTGAAGATTCAGAATAGCCTGGACGTCCAGTTCGTCCAGTTCCTTTCCTTTATAAAATAATTTGCGTCTTGGGATTACTGGCAGGCCTTCCAATAATTCTTGCGTTTCCTGGCGCTTATGTGTTTCAATATAACCAATCTTTACATCAACACCATTCCTTAACAATGTCTTTGCCTCTTGAAGCATACGATAAGTCTTGCCAACTCCTGCGCTCATTCCAATATAGATTTTCAGCTTTCCACGCCTTGATTGGCGTATAAGTTCCAAGAAATGCTGGATATTATCGTTCTTGTCATCACTCATCTTATTGTGCGCATGTAAAAGAAATGTAAAATTATTCTTTCTTATCAAAGAGCCTCCCCAAATCTGGGGAGGACTCTTAATACAAACAAAAGCAAAAATCAAAATACAAACTTGATTTCAATTCAATTTATCTAAGTCAATATTCAATTTTAAAACGTTTACTTTTTCAGTTCCAAACATGCCAAGAAAAGGGGTTTGGATATGGTTATTTACAAGAGCCTTTATTTTCTCTTCATTTATTTTCCTTGCTTTTGCAATTCTCGCAATCTGCACATAAGCTCCTTGAGGGGAGAGATCCGGATCCAATCCGCTAGCGGAGGCAGTTATGAGGTCGGAGGGGATATCTTTTTTCTGAACTGAAGGGTTATGAATAAGGAAGGAATCGACCTTTGACTTCAAATCCTTCAGGTAATCTGGATTGGAAGGTCCTTTATTACAGGCGCCGCTTCCGGCAGCATTATAAGCCACGGCGGACGGTCTGCTCCAGAAATAGTTGTCCTTTGTAAAGCTTTGCCCTTCTAAAGCGTATCCTACTAACTTTTCGTTCGCGCTGACCGTTTCTCCATCACCGTGATTGGGTGCGGCCTGTGCGATCAGCCAGATCAATAGAGTATATACTCCGC
>PLCH01000359.1 GCA_003135585.1 Chitinophagaceae bacterium | reverse complement strand
GAGTCCGATTGCTGTAACTGCTGCAAGAATGAATAAAATTTGCTGTATTATTGGCATTTCAGCTTCATTGGGGAACTAAGTTAAGCGATTTGATTTTTCCATTTACATTTTCGACGTTACTTTGTGTAATGGAGAAAAAATATATCCTCACCCAGGAAGTTGCTGAAAAGAAATTGCGTAGGATGGCGTATGAANNGGCTGGCATCCGCGAAAGCGGGAGCGTGATCGCCAGGAATATACAGTCGCTTCTGACCGAGATTGGTCATTTAACCACTGAACTGATCACCCTCACGCTTGATAAAAAATTTCCGACTGAAGTCATTCTTAGTAAGTCCATTTCCTTTGAGGATAAAGTAATTATAGTTATTGACGACGTGGCCAATACCGGTAAGACATTGCTTTATTCCCTCAAACCATTTCTTGACTTTCATCCTAGAAAAATACAATCCCTTGTACTGGTGGAACGTACCCACAAAGCATTTCCTGTAAAACCCGATTATGTCGGCCTTTCAATCGCGACGACATTGCAAGAGCATATTTACGTTGAAGTAGAAGGAGAAAAGGTTATGGGAGCTTACCTTTCCTAATAAATATGGATAGAGGACAAATTCATAAAATCTTAAGACACTGGGATGCAAGGGTTGAAAATCATTTGTTCAGGAGACCGTATGATTGAATAATCCCCCAAGCCCCCAAAGCCTTGCAGGTATCAGGTAGAGGAGATTATCCGGGATTACTTACCTTCCCAGACATCTCAACCTTGATTCTTTCGTTGTTGCACATACGCTGAATGAGTTTGATTTTGCTAATGTCAGGGAATTGGAAATGCCTTTGCAAAAATCAGCCCTTTCAGGGAGGGGGGGAACTGCTTTTAAAAGGTCAAATAGGTTCAAAAAAACCAATTAATAATTGAAACCCGAACACTTGGAAGTTTCACCTTTTTTCTGTGGAAAAGCGGTGTAAATAGGGTACATTTGCCTCCCTGTAAAAGCTTGTTTTATTAGGAGGCTTAATAAACGAAACGGATAAAAGAATATGGAAGAAAATCTTACGCCACTGGAGACCCAGGACAATAACCGCATAGTTCCAGTTAACATTGAGGAGCAGATGAAAACGGCTTATATAGATTATTCTATGTCTGTCATAGTAGGCCGCGCCCTTCCCGATGTTCGCGACGGGTTAAAGCCGGTTCACCGCCGGGTATTGTTTGGAATGAATGAGCTCGGCAACAACAGCAATAAGCCGTATAAAAAATCCGCCCGTATTGTTGGAGAGGTCATGGGAAAATTTCACCCCCATGGAGATAAGGCCATTTATGATACCATGGTTCGGATGGCCCAGGAATGGAGCATGCGTTACCTGATGGTGGACGGGCAGGGCAACTTTGGTAGTCAGGACGGGGATGGCCCCGCTGCCATGCGGTATACGGAGGCAAGGCTGCATAAGCTGGCAGAAAGCATGTTGGAAGATATTGAAAAGGAGACGGTGGATTTCNNGGCTCATTAATGGTTCCAGCGGTATTGCAGTGGGGATGGCGACTAATATTTTGCCACACAATCTTTCGGAAGTGATTGACGGCTGTATTGCCTATATTGATAAAAAGGATATTTCCATTGAAGAATTGATTCAATATATTAAAGCTCCTGATTTTCCCACCGGTGGTATCATATATGGAATGGAAGGAGTGAAAGCTGCTATGCATTTTGGCCGGGGCAGGGTGGTCTTGCGTGGTAAATTGCACACGGATGTCAAACCCAGCGGCCGGGAGCAGGTTATCATAACGGAAGTTCCCTATCAGGTAAACCGCGATGTTTTATGCGACCGGATCGGTCAGTTGGTGAATGAAAAAATTATTGAAGGGATCACCCATATAAACAATGAATCCAACAAAAAAGAAGGAACAAGGATTGTAATTGATCTGAAACGGGACGCAGTAACCAATGTTGTCATAAACCAGCTTTATAAACACACCGAGCTACAGACTTCCTATGGTATCAATAATGTAGCCCTGGTCAAAGGGAGACCGCGGACACTGAACATAAAGGAAATGATCAGTGAATTTGTTGAGTTCCGTCACGAAGTTGTTGTTAGGCGAACCCAATTTGAACTAAGGGAAGCCGAAAAAAGAGCACATATTCTGCTGGGTTACCTGGTTGCACTGGACCACCTGGATGAAGTAATTTCCCTGATACGCGCTTCCTCCACACCCGAAATTGCCAAAGACAAACTAATCAGCGCCGGCTGGGGATTGGATGAGATACAGGCGNNCCTTAAAGATCTGTTGAGTGATGAAGGCAAACGTTTTGATGTGATCCGCAGGGAATTGATTGAAATTAAGGAGAAATTCGGCGATGCCCGCAAGACGGAGATTACCTACCTGGATGATGAGGTTCAGATCAAAGACCTGATTAAGGATGAAGATGTGGTGATCACTATTTCCCACCTGGGGTATATAAAGAGAACCTCAGCAACCGAATACCGCCAGCAACGCCGCGGCGGCCGGGGGGCCATTGGTGGCAGGACAAGAGAAGAAGATTACATTGAACACCTATTCGTTGCCTCCACGCACCATACCATGCTGTTCTTTACTGAAATGGGGAGGTGCTATTGGTTAAACGTATACCAGATACCCGAAGGGGATAAGACCAGTAAGGGAAGGGCCATCCAGAATCTCATTCAGATTCCCCAGGATGATAAGGTGAGGGCCATTGTAGATGTTAAGGACCTAAAAGACGAGAACTTCGTAAATAGTCATTATATTGTTTTGTGTACCAAAAAAGGAGTCATAAAAAAAACCTCCCTCGAGGATTTCAGTCGACCCCGTCAGACAGGTGTCAATGCTATTACCATAATGGAAGGTGACCACCTGTTGGAAGCCAAACTCACTGACGGAAATAGTGAAATCCTTATGGCAGTAAAAAGCGGTCGCGCCATCCGGTTTGAGGAAGAAAAAGTTCGTCCTACCGGCAGGGGCGCGATAGGCGTCGGTGGCATAGAAGTGGAT
>PLCH01000187.1:7341-13408 GCA_003135585.1 Chitinophagaceae bacterium | reverse complement strand
TATTGGCATGGGGTAAAAATTTCTCTGGTTTTAACTATTTACTGTTTGACTACCTGCCGTTTTATAATAAATTCCGATCTCCCACCATGGCCCTTGTAATACCTCAACTTGCTTTTCCATTGTTAGGCGCTTTGGGTTTGGATCAATTGCTCAATTAGAAAGAGCCAAAGGAAATGATCTGGAAAAAATTCAAAAATGCCTGCCTGATTACGGGCGGTTTACTGGCGTTGACGGCAATGCTTTATCTGAGCGCAGATTTCAAGAGCCCCGATGATCAGGGAATGAAAGAAAATTTTACAGGAAACCTTGCCCAGCAGATGGCTCGCGGGAAAGAACCCACCCCAGAAATACAACAGCAGGCAAATGAAGCTGCTAGCTCAATAGTAAAAGGATTGCAATCAGATCGAAAGTCAATATTTGAAGCAGACTTTTTGCGAAGTTTTCTATTTGTCGCTTTGGCGGTCCTTTTGACCGGTCTTTATTTGAAGGACAAAATCAAGCCTGTCATATTATTAGCTGGCTTATTGATTTTAAGTTCTTACGATCTTCTGGCGGAAGGAAGAAAATACCTTAGCGAAGACAAATTCGGTGAAGCTGCAGATATCGAATCGCTATTTGCACCTACCCCGGCCGATCAGCTTATTAACAGGGATCCGGATAAGAATTTTAGAGTATACGATCTTTCGGATGAGCAAAATGGACCCTTCAATAATGCAAGAACTTCTTACTATCATAACTCTATAGGAGGCTACCATCCTGCGAAATTAGGCCTGTACCAGGACCTTATCGAAAACCAATTAAGTAAGGGAAATATAATGGTTTTTAATATGCTAAATACAAAATATTTTATCCAGAACAATCCTGCCACCCGGCAGCCTGAGGCCAGGGTCAATCCGAACGCCTTTGGTCCATGCTGGCTGGTCAAAGCTGTTCTTTACGTAAACAATGCGGACGAAGAGATGAAGGCCCTGGACAGCGTTAATGTGAAGGACACAGCGATTGTACTCAAAGAATTTCAGAAGATCATCAAATTGATACCAGTTAAAGACAGTACTGCTTCCATTAAGCTGATTGAAAACCTGATTGATCAAATTTCCTATAAGTTTTCTGCCAAAACCAATCAGTTTGCTGTTTTCAGTGAAGTGTATTACGATAAGGGCTGGAATGCTTACCTGGATGGGAAAAAGACGGATTACTGCAAAGTAGATTATGTGCTAAGGGGTATGCCAGTCCCTGCAGGGGATCACAAGATTGAATTTCGTTTTGAATCTCATGCAGTGGAACTAGGAAAAACAATCAGTTTTATTGCTTCGCTACTGGCTTTGGTAGCATTCTTGTACATTTTAGGAGTTTTCTTAAATTTCATAAAAACAGTAATCAAAACTGAACAAAATTCCTGACAAATGCAATTACTCACCTTTTTAGTCTTTCGGTGTCGCTAATGACAACCCNNTTGTTTCCTATCCTTTTCTGCCTGCGAAAGTCGGGGGGCAAAAAGGTATCGCCCTGTTCAACAAATATTTCTCTCGTTATCATAAATTTATTTGTATAACTACCAAAAAAAATGATCCTTCTTTTGCAGAAGGATATGAAGTAATTAATATTCTCTCCAATTCGCCCGGCAGATATATCAATTTTTTTTATTTTTTTACTCTTTACCGGATCATCAAGGAAAAAAAAGCAACTCACCTATTGCTTGAGCATCCCTATTATGGATGGTTGGGAATATTGCTCAAATGGTCCTGTGGGATAAAGCTCATCGTGCATTCCCATAATATTGAAGGATTGAGATGGAAAACATTGGATAAATGGTGGTGGCGTTTGTTATGGTTGTATGAGAAATACACACATCGTCATGCCGATTTCAACTTTTTTATCCATGATACAGACAAAATTTATGCGATTGGGCATTTTGGATTACCCCCTTCNNCCTTCCAGATGTATAACCATGACTTATGGAATCGAATGGAACAGCATTCCGGACCGGGAAGCAATCCGCGAAGCCAAATTATTGATTCGAAGGCAATTCAATATTGCAGAAAGGGATCTGATATTGTTTTTTAACGGAGCCTTCAATCACTCCCCTAATTTACTTGCCTTGAAGAAAATCATTGAAATCATTAACCCATTGTTGTTCCAGGAAGGTATCCTTCAATACAAGATAATTATCTGCGGCAGGGACATTCCTGTAGCTATCCTTGAAGGAAGGTTTCCCAATATGATTATTGCCGGATTTGTTGATAATATTGAACTTTTCTTCGAGGGCTCTGACCTGTTCATTAACCCCGTTACCGAAGGCGGAGGCATAAAAACAAAGCTGGTGGAAGCATTGGGGTATAATTTAAACGCCCTGTCAACAGAGAGCGGAGCAACCGGCGTCAACCCAGCCTGGTGTAATGGCAAACTATTACTTTGTAAAGACAATGACTGGCATTCATTTACCCGTCTGATCCAGGAGGCAGCTTCCGTGAAGGCGGACACACCAGCCGTTTATTTTGATCAATTTTATTGGGGATATTCCACGCAAAAAGCAGCCGAATTTATTGAACCTTCCAAAAGATAAATGCCCCTGCAGATGAGGGGCATTAAAGAAAGAGATGAAATATTTTACCACTTATCCACTTCTTCGGATTGACCGGTTGAAGGTTCCGAATCTTTCGGTTCAATGATTTCAGGAATATCGACCTTATTAATAATAACGGGCTCCTGATTAACTTCACCGGTTATTGTTTCGACGCCATTTCCGCTCATGCCCCCCCCGCCATTTTCATTCTCAGATGGCTGATCATGGTTGAAAGCATCAAAATCAAAATCAGGCATCAGATCGGTCTTTACATAATCAACAGCTTCTGTCAGAGCTTTTAAGAATTTATTGAAATCTTCTTTGTACAGGAATATCTTATGCCTGTCGTAACCGTCTTCATTGAATTTTTTCCGGCTCTCCGTTATGGTAAGATAGTAATCATTACTACGGGTAGCTCTTACATCAAAAAAGTAAGTTCTGCGTTTGCCCGCCCTGATTCGCTTACTATAGACGCTTTCCATTCTTTTGTCATTATTCTCGTACGCCACAATTATATTTTTTACAGATTTAAAAAGATTGATTTTAAGAGTAGACACAAATATAGTATTGTTTTGGGATTGACAAAATTTGAAGGAATTAATTATTGGGAGAGATATTTAAATTGAAAAGTCTGTAAGGGCTTTAGCCGGCTGTTTCTTCCTTGTTTTGCTGCTGCTGCTCGTATAGGTAGGTATAATAACCATTAAGAGCTAATAATTCGCGATGTGTACCGCTTTCCACGATCTTACCTTCATCCAGCACAACTATTCTGTCAAAATCAAACAGAGAAAATATCCTGTGGGTTATGATAACTGCAGTCTTATGCTTGAGGTAGGTATATAAATTATCAATAATTTCCTTTTCGGTCTTTGTATCAACCGCACTGAGACAGTCATCTAATATCAATATCTCGGGATCTTTAATTAAGCCTCGGGCAATCGATATTCGTTGTTTTTGACCTCCACTGAGGGTAACTCCCCTCTCTCCGATCAAGGTTTCATACTGGTGGGCAAAACCCTGGATTTCCTTATCCACACTGGCATATCTGGCTGCCTGACCTACCAATTCCATATCCTTCTTATCCATGCCGAACTGGATATTACCTGCAACCGTATCACTAAAAAGAAATACATCCTGAGGTACATAACTCATTTGGCTACGCAAATGCTGGAGGTTAAACTGCCGGATATCTACCCCATCAATACTAATCCTGCCGCCTGTAGGTTCATATAAACGCAGTAACAGTTGGGCAAGAGTGGTTTTTCCACTTCCTGTCCTACCGATAATTACCACCTTCTCCCCTTTTTTTATTTCGAGATTAAAATTTTTCAAAGCATGGATACCCGTATTGGAATAAATGAATTCCACCCTTTCAAAGGAAATATTACCTTGCAATTTTTTTGTGATGGCATCCTTAACATTCTGTATTTTAGGGATTGTGTCCAAAAACTCGTTTAAGCGCTTTTGGGAGGCTGAGGCCCTTTGAATCATACTCGCGACCCACCCAATGGCACTAACCGGAAATGTGAGCATTGTAATATAAATGACAAATTCTGTAATAGTACCTAAGTTAGTATCATGACTTCCACGAATTACATAGAAGCCACCGATCAAAATCGTAAGTAAGGTGCTTAACCCTATGATCAGGCCCATGGATGGAAAATAGATAGCCTCCACCTTGGCAAGATTAATGGCATTTTTGCGGTATTCTTCGCTATTCTTATCAAAAAAACGGAACATGGTATTTTCCTGAACAAAGGATTTGATAACCCTTATGCCGCTATAGGATTCCTGTGCATTTGTGGTCAGGTTGCTGAGCAAAGCCTGGATATACTCACTTCGCTTATGTATAATCGTATTTACATAGTAAATAGTAATCGCCAGAATTGGCAGGGGTGCCAGTACATAAAGAGTAAGCAAAGCATCTTTGCGTATCATAAAAAACAAACTAAAGGCAATAACCGCAACAAGGTTGGTAAGGTACATCATGGCGGGGCCTGTATACATTCTAACACGACTGACATCTTCTGCCATTCGGCTCATAAGATCGCCGGTACTGTGGGTTTTGTAAAATTCAGTGTCCAGACTCTGGTAATGTTTATAAATTTCATTCTTTTGATCAAATTCAATATGTCGGCTCATTACTATAATGGTTTGTCGCATCAGAAACATAAAAAATCCGCCTATTAATGCTAAGACCAATAACGTAATACCACAAAAAGCAACCTTTTTTGCAAAAGATTGCCTTGAAATATCCATCATCTTGATAAATTTCTTTACAAGGATGTCATAATTCACAGAGTCCTTTCTTTCTGAAGTCAATTCACGGTTTTCTGCCACCTGGGTCTTTAACCGACCCACCCCTCCGCTCCCCCTGACCGCGGTTTCCCTCAATTCCTTTTCCACGGAATTGACCACATAGCCTGTAATTTGAGGGGTTAGGATCCTGAAATAGTTTGATAAGATAATAAAGACAATTCCCAGAAGAAATCTCCATCTATAATTCCAGAAATATTTATTGACTGCCTGAAGATGTTTCAAAAAAAATATTTTTACGAAGGTAAGAAGCCGTAATTAAAAATTTTTGGATGTTTAACCAAGGACCCTAATTTTGCTCCCGGAGAGATGGCAGAGCGGTCTAATGCGGCGGTCTTGAAAACCGTTGAGGGTCACACCTCCGGGGGTTCGAATCCCTCTCTCTCCGCCTATAGGTCGATAAAACCCTTATTGATCAATAGTTTTGGCATTACTTAAAGTTTCAGGTAGTAAAATGGGCAGTAATTCGCGATGAATTCAAATTTACATATCTGAATGTATGACGACTTTAATTCAGGTATTCCAATTTAGGATTTACTCAAGATAAATCATTATGAAAAAAATTAGATTAAGTACCAACTTTACAGTGTTTCTTCTCTTTTTTGGAGTTGCTATGTTGGAAGCTTTTCAAACTCGTAATTGGATTAAGGCTGGTTTCTGGTTAGCTATCGGCATTGTTTTTCTGGCCGCAGATAATCTTAAAAAGAAAAGTTGAATATCAAATGAAACACAACATATTGTTAATCATCACCACTCTGCTCTTGATCCTCTTCATGACGGTTCACCTGGCGGACGACATTATCCGCGGGATAGAGAAGGGGGGTCCCTCAAATCTCGTTGCGGTGCCCATTCTGGCCGTATGGGAACTTTATTGCTCGCCGAACGGTGGTTGGGATATGTCATCATCCTCGTCGGGTCGCTCCTTGGGTTGTCAGTGCCCGTCATCCACATGGTGAGGGCGGCAGTTGGCGGCGATATCGCTAAGTCCAGCGGCGCCTTCTTCTTCGTTTGGACGCTTGTATGTCGTCAAAAGAAAGTGGACTTTTTGTTAGTGAGTATTTCTTAGATTTAAGTTAAAAAAAACCTTACAGCGATTTGTGCTCAGTACTCTGAGTATATTAGACAAAGAAGACTGTTTATTGAAGTGTACTTGAATGGATGTAGGCTAATGAAAATAAAATGATTATG
>PLCH01000187.1:3812-7305 GCA_003135585.1 Chitinophagaceae bacterium | reverse complement strand
CACAGTAGGGCTGTTAGGCGTGGTATTGAGAACCAAAATTGTTTTCAGTTTGCCATTTATAAATTATAACCATTTATTGGAAGCGCATTCCCATTTTACCTTCGGGGGCTGGGTAACCCTGGCCTTAATGGTGATGATGGTCTATGAGTTATTACCTGAATCCTATTACAAGAGGTGTGCATACAAATGGATTTTGGGAAGTACTGCGATTACCGCATGGGGCATGCTATTCGCCTTCCTTTTTTGGGGGTATAATTCTATCTCTATTATATTGTCAACCATTTTTATAATCACAACCTATATTTTCGGCTGGAATTTTATACGCGATATCCTGAAAGCAAAGCTGGGTAAATCTGTATTGTTGCTTGCCGTTTCATCTATTTTCTGTTTAATCATATCTTCCTCAGGACCCTTTCTTATAACCTATATTTATTTGACAAATTCCTTTAAAGCCATTTTATATAGGGATGCCTTATTTACCTATCTTCATTTTCAATATAACGGCTTTTTCAGCTTGGCAATATTTGCATTGCTCTTTAATCATATAGGCCAAACCATAACTGCCGGGGCTAAAAAAAATATTTCCCGGTTTACAGTTGTGCTTTGCGTTTCAATAATTCCATCCTTATTTTTATCTTATCTCTGGCAGGACCCCGATCCCGTATTTCGGCTCTTCGCTATTGTAGGAAGTTGTATGGTTCTCCTGAGCTTCCTTTTATTTGTTCTTGCTGCCCGCTCACTCAAATCGACCTACCAAGATGAAGAACCGGTGATCCGGTTTTTGGCATTTTTATCCTTGGGCTCATTTATGCTAAAACTTTTCTTGCAATGTTTTACCATTTTCCCCGAAATTGGGAATGCTATATTCGGAAACAGGCCGGTGATAATGGGATTCCTGCATTTAGTATTCCTGGGATTCGTGAGTCTTTTTATCCTGGGTTTTTTTGCAAAAAAGAGATTACTTGACAGCACACGGAAATTTACAAGGGTCGTTTTAGTAGTATTTGCACTTGCGGTAATATTCAATGAAGCGGTATTGATAACCCAGGGATTGGCAGCCTTATTCATTCCCGGCAATACTATATTTCCATGGCTGCTTTGGGGGGCGGCTATCTGGCTGTTTGCGGGAACTCTTTTAATAGCCATTGCACGTATCCGAACAAGGCAATTGCAATGAGTTCCTTATTTTTTACCATCATTTTTGCGCATGAATTCCAGAACATCCCTTGCCTGCTTATCCGTAAGGTCCTGGCTCGGCATCCTTATCAAACAAACGACCATATCTGCCTGTGCCGCAAGATCTCTATCCAACATTACCTTGGTATTAGTGATCCAGTTCATGATCCATTCGGGCTTTCTCCTGTCGGTAACACCTGCCCATCCGGGTCCGACCAGCAATTCCGAAGTGAGTTTATGACAAGCAAAGCATTTTGAATCGTAAATGACATGACCTCTTGCTACCATCTTTTCATCCAAAGGACTTGTTAGTTGAATATTCTTGAACCGACCTATTCCTTTGCCGTTAATGCCCGCCATAATAGTAACGGTATCCAGAATAACGGAATTCGTCTTTAGTTTAATATCCTGGCTATCAGTTGCAGGCGCATGATTAGTAGCAGAGGGTTGCTGGTTCGATCCGCATCGTACGGCTAGTAAACAAACACTAGCTGTTATTATATAAAAAAATGAGCGTTTCATAAAGCTGAATATTTATTTCGTGTAAGACAAGATCGATTATTATTGAGTTAAGAACCCAACCATTTTATTTCTTTCCTTGGCATTAAGCTGCGCCCTTGTTTGCATATGTATGCCGATAGTCACCCATTGATCATGTGAAAAAGAATTGGGGGAAGGTGTATTATGGCATCTTTGGCAATTTTCCGCCCAAAGTTGCGCACCGCTCTTGGCAGCCCCCTTCTGACTTTCCACACAACTATTCATAATGACGACCAGTAAGATACCTAATCCTGCTGACATTGCCCAGGTTATATTTTTGACGCTATACGATTTCATACAATGACTTTTTAAAGCTGAATGGATAATTGTAAATGAATAGAACTCATATCTGTAGTACCTGTTGTTCCACCTGCCGAACATTAGCAGTACTGACAGAATGGGATTTCACATAGTTGAACTTGAGAACGGTCCTCCAACTCAGCCAACAATCCAAGCCGATGTCTTTATATCAAAAAACTTTACCGTAGCATCGAATCCGAGCAGTGGCAGGGTAGAGGTTTATATGNNGTTTTTCAACAGATCAAGAATCCTTATATTGGGTCAAGGCTTATGCTTTAATTTTCTTTTTTCTTCAGTTTTTATTATGAATAATTTGGAAAGCTGCGGTGATTTTGACATTTTTTCGATTTGAAGGGTTACTATTTTTTCTACATCTTTTTTTATTTTATTGAAATTGTCGTCTACTGCGTAAGGGTCTAAGGCTTGGACCACAGGTAATTGCTGGTAGGCTGCTACCTCTCTATCTATTTGTTGCTGGTCCTGCTGAATCTCACAGAGGAAGGCTTTAAGTAGTATTTTATTGGCTGGATTATCCGCAACAAGACATACAAATTCGCCTGACGGGAGGGAGGATATTTTTGACGCTGGAATAGCATGATCAAGGTGTTCACTTTCGCTGGTAGATGTATCCCGACTATTTGTGGATACGGATTTTTTGGGCTGCAGGATCTTGCCAAAGCGTTCGGAGAGGGCGCGGGCGGTTTCCCCATTGGCCTGGCCGCAGATAACGTTACCCGGGAGATTGAACAATACATCCGCCAGATCCCGGCCATAGTCTTTGCGCATTTGTTCTATGCTCTGCACCCCAATGACCGGCGCTACACGAAGGGATCGGGCAGTCGCAACAAGATTATCAATACAGCAAAATAGATGCTGGGGAATTCATCAAAGATGAGCATGGAGGGGAACTGGTTACGCTTGTTTACCAATTTCACCAGGCGGGAAATGTAAAGGGAAAGCACAACACCATACACTAGTTGCTTTAGGGGATTGGATCCCATGCAGACTATTTTTGGAGCTTTGAGATTGTTAATATCCAAGGTGAATTCATTTTCAGATAGCACGTAGTAGATATGCAGGGAGGAAAGGGCTATCCGGGCGCTGGCTACCTGACCCTCCAGCTGATCCATCGTGCCATTCAGGAAGGCGGATACAAATGGATTGATCAGGGTTTCGATTTACGGGAAGCTGCGGAGAACTGAAAAGAGTTAACTGTAATCGCATTGAATGAGTTCAATCAGATGGGGAAGTGTGCAGTATTTTCCCTGTTCGTACTTCCTCAAAAACCAGATGTTGGCGGTAATAAAGCTGATAGCGGACTCTACGAAAAAGTCGCCTTGGCGCTTGATCCACTCCCTGTTTAAGGATAGTAAAATGGTTTTTGCCGATTCCAGGGCATCGGTAATATTGTGCATGGAAACCGGGTCGAGCGGATTGCAACGATGGGATTGTCTTAAATCATCAAAATTGATCACAT
>PLCH01000187.1:0-3779 GCA_003135585.1 Chitinophagaceae bacterium | reverse complement strand
TTTCTAAAAACGTTAATTCCATTGATCCAGGAATTTCTTATACTGTTTCGAAAACGGTAGCGGGTAGGAATATTAAAGCTGAATTCATTGCTTAATAGCCGTTCTTCTTATAAGGAGAATATATTGTAAATCCCGACTCTTGCCTCCAGGGCAGTTATCAGATTGGACCTGATCAAGCGATTTACTTACAACAATCTTACTAACATCTCAACTTTAAGGCTTTTAGTCAGTACCAATTTTAATTTTTAAACAAAACGTTTTTACATTGTGGACTTCCCAGCGGAATTCATGGTAATGATATATCTCAAAATGGATTCCTGTTGCTTATCGTCTATTACTACTTTACCTTCTTTTTTATTCAACTTATTGATCATCGAAGGAACTATTTTAGTCCATTTGTCTTCATTTCTGGATGCAGGGTTTTTCAGGCGATGGCATCTTTTGCAGGTTTGCTCAAACAAAGCTTTCCCTTCATTAAGTTCGTTTAAATTATAACCCGGGTATTTCGCTGAAACCCTGTCCACATCCGATTGTGCGGGCGGCATGAGTTTTACCGTGCAGGCAGTGAAAATGGTCAACAAAATAAGGATGAATGACTTTTTCATATCGTTTGATTTTTAGTACCAGTCTAAANNGGCTGTTTTGTGCATCCTGAAGCAAAAATATCATTTTGCAGGAGAACGGGGAAATTGTCATACAGGCCAATGACCAGTTTGCATTTGACTTTTTACACTCAACCCTGCATACAGATCATGCAGTAAACTACAAATTAATCTCCCCGCTCAGCATTTACCTTGCATTGAGCATGACATACAATGGAGCAGGCCAAGCAACCCAGCCTTTAGACCATTTTTACAAAGCCTCTTCACAACAATTGACAGCAATTTTAATTTAGAAAAAAAATTCAGGCTTCGAAATAAAGCGTTTGATGATGCACGATCTCTAATATTGGCACTTTCTTCAATTTTGAAATGCTTTAAGGTGAAATTCATTCAAGGACTATTGTACTAAGAATAAAGACATTAGCTTTGTGAAACTTCGTTGATAAGAATATTACTAATAGCAAGAACGTCCTTAACTTCAAAATACTCCATGATACGATACATTTTTTGGAAAACAGGACGGATTTAAATGACTACGTACTTGAGACAATAAATGTTGGGAGAATAGAAAAACCGTTGAAGCATAATAATAAAGAGGACGTATTTACTGGTTACTATTATATTAATATGCCAAATGATATTCTTTTGGAAATATTTCGATGCATTAACCGAACAAATAATGTTTTCTGAAGATGGAAATATTCAGAAAGCAAGTATTTTAATAGATGATTTGGCTGAAAAATGGCGACAGCTAATTGACCTTGATAAAATCAATTATAACGAGCCAAACAAAGCATAAGCAAAAGACTTACAACCCTGGAACACCTTATAAACCAGATACTCCCTGAAAACAGACAACTTTTAATGGCAAAAATGGCTTTTTAAGGATCGACTAACTATTTTTTAAGAATAACAAATGAAAACAATTTTGTCGCTGAATAGGCTTCTATTTGAGACTTCAAAGTTTTTTATACTCCTGGTAGTCCTCCTAATATGTCTTGCCGGATGTCAGAAAAATAAACCAGTGAAATACACATCTTGGGAGGTATACCGAGGGGATGATGGTTCCAATGCATATTCCCAATTGGATCAGATCAATACAAAAAACATAAACCAACTTAAAGTAGCATGGATATATCGGACGGGGGACCAATCAGAAAATTCCACTTTGGAATGTAACCCGATAATAATTGATGATATTTTATTTGGCGTTTCACCGAGACTTAAAGCATTCGCGCTTAACGCTAAAACCGGTGCCCTGCGCTGGGTATTTGATCCTTTTTCAAAAGACAGCAAGGAAGGAGGCGTCAGCAGAGGTTTATCCTATTGGCGAAGTGGTAAGGATCAAAGAATTTTCCTGTTTGCATCCAATAAATTGATTGCATTAGATGCAACGACAGGGAAACAAATAATGGACTTTGGCGAAAATGGTTACGTGGATGNNGAATAAAGATCTACGTGGAAAAGAGGGAATAGAGTTGCATGAAGATGTTAAAAACTCATCTCCAGGCGTTATTTACAAAGATTTAATTATATGCGGCTCTTTAGTGGGGGAAAATTATGAAAGCTCGCCCGGACATATCAGAGCCTATGATGTGCGAACAGGGAAAAAAAAGTGGGTTTTTCATACCATTCCGGAGCCAGGAGAATTTGGGTACGATACCTGGCAAAGGGATAGTTATAAAACGGTGGGTGGCTGTAATGCATGGTCAGGACTAAGCATTGATGCCAAAAGAGGAATTGCCTTTGCAGCAACAGGCACGCCAGCCTTTGACTTTCACGGTGGAGAAAGAACCGGTCAGAATTTATTTGGCAATTCAGTGATTGCATTGAATGCAGCTACCGGGAAACTTATTTGGTACTATCAGATCTCACACCATGATTTATGGGATTATGACTTACCCTCTCCACCAAACCTCGTCACTATAAAAAAAGGAAATAAGAAAGTTGATGCCGTAGCACAGATAACCAAGCAGGGTTTTATTTTTCTTTTTGACAGGGAAACAGGTGCCCCACTATTTCCCATTGAAGAGAAACCGGTAGCGGTTTCAAAAATGCCGGGTGAGCAAAGTTGGTCAACTCAGCCCATTCCAACCAGGCCATTACCCTTTACTCGACAAAAATTCGATGAAAGTATAATTACAGATATTTCTCCTCAAGCGCATGCATTTGTGTTAAAGGAGGTTAAGAAATATGCATGGGGAGATCTCTATCTTCCTCCCACTTTGGATGGAATCATACAAATGCCGGGATTCAGGGGAGGTGCAGAATGGAGCGGTGCCTGTGTTGATTTGGAAACAGGGATTATGTATGTAGGTACAAATGATATACCTAATATAGTTCAGTTAGAACCTATCGGAAGTGATGTTGATACATTCGAAAACCTGAGTATGCAGAAAGCTGGGAATCTTTTATATATAAGAGATTGTTCGGCATGTCACGGAGAAGACCTCAAAGGGAATGGGCAATTTCCACCATTACTGCAAATCGGACGAAGGCTTAAGCCTATTGAAGTAAAAAATGTAATAGAAAAAGGCAGAGCCATGATGCCCTCATTTAGCAGATTATCTGAGGAAGAAAGGAATGCCATTATTTCCTATTTGTTTAAAATAAATGGGAATAAAAAGTATAAAAATACAATAGCCGGCAATATTGCTATTACCGAACAAAAAACAAGGACACGATATAGAATTAAAGGTTATAGCCAATTACTGGATCAGAATGGTTATCCGGGTGTTAAACCACCATGGGGCACCTTAAATGCAGTAGATCTCAACTCGGGAGATATATTATGGAAAGTGCCCTTAGGGCAATATCCGGAGTTGGCGGAAAAGGGTAAAATCGCTACAGGCACACAATTATTTGGTGGAGGAATTGTAACCGCGGGAAGATTGATTTTTATAGGAGCTTCGAAGGATGAGAAGTTCAGGGCTATTGATAAGATTTCCGGAAAACCACTTTGGGAATATCAGTTGCCTGCAGGTGGCTACGCAACACCAGCCACTTACCAGGTAGATGGGAAGCAATATGTTGTAATCGCCGCCGGGGGTGGTGGGAAACAGCATACAAAATCAGCTGATTACTATATAGCATTTACGCTACAATAAATTACCTCGCAGCAAGCTGACGAGATTTTAAACCTAACCATGGAAAGCATAATGCGATACAGAGTCGATT
>PLCH01000068.1 GCA_003135585.1 Chitinophagaceae bacterium | reverse complement strand
AGCTTTACATTAAACTGCCTTTAATTTAACCTGGCAATGGACCATACCCGGACAAAGGCGTTCAGTTGCTTTGTGACTACAAAAAAATCCATGTACTCTTATTTTGAGTGGGCCTTAAATTGTGTAGCTTACAAATGAATTTCAAATAATATGACCGACATCAAATCATTGTATAAGCAATTATTACAACCATCACCAGTGCTGATTTCTGATATCGCGAAAATGGACGGAGATATTTTGATTCTTGGAGTGGGTGGTAAGATGGGGCCAGCATTGGCTAGACTGGCTAAACAATCGATTGATCTTGCTGCAACAAATAAAAAAATAATGGGTGTATCCCGGTTTTCTGAACCCGGATTACAGGAGGAGTTGGAGGGGTTTGGCATTGAAACATATGCCGCAGATTTACTGAATGAGGATCAGCTTCAATCTTTGCCAGATGCCCGGAATGTGATCTTCCTGGCGGGGACTAAATTCGGTACTACCGGCAGGGAATCTTTTACCTGGGCAATGAATACTTACCTGCCCGGAAGAGTAGCTGAAAAATACAAGAATTCAAGAATGGTAGTGTTTTCTACAGGAAATGTCTACCCGTTGACACCTGTATTATCTGGTGGAGCTACTGAGAAACAACCGACCGATCCCCTGGGAGAATATGCTCAATCCTGTCTGGGAAGAGAACGCATTTTCCAATATTTTTCTGTAAAAAATAATACACCACTGTTTATTTATAGGTTGAATTATGCAAATGATCTTAGTTATGGAGTATTGCTTGATATAGCGAAGGCAGTAAAGGAGCAAAAACCCATTGATTTAAGGATGGGGCATGTAAACATAATCTGGCAGGGGGACGCCAATGAAATGGCTTTAAGAGCATTACTTCATTGCGGTGTACCTTCATTAATTGTAAATATCGCTGGTCCTGAAACAGTTTCAATAAGGTGGATGGCTGAAGAATTTGGGCGTAAGTTCGGGCAGCAACCGACATTCCTTCATGATGAGCAAAATACTGCACTTTTGAGTAATGCATCGGAAGCCTATCAGCTTTTTGGTTATCCCAAAGTGACCCTCAATCAGATGATGGATTTATTAGTGGAATGGATTAATCAGGACGGTAAAATATTAAACAAACCCACTCATTTTCAGGAAAGACAAGGACAGTTTTAAATTTTCGCTGTTATGAATTTGGCAACCCTTAATTCGCCTGTGAATGGATTATTGCAGCAGGGCGCTGTTATACCCGCGCATCCACTGGCATTAAAGAAAAATCTTCAAATAGACGAAGACAGGCAAAGACTCCTGACCCGCTATTATCTTTCTTGTGGAGTAGGTGGTCTTGCAGTTGGGGTGCATACCACTCAATTTGAAATCAGGAACCCTAAAATAAATTTATTGGAGACCGTCTTAAGAATTACTGCGGAGGAAATCCGGACGGCAGGTCTGGATCGCCCTTTTATTAAAGTAGCGGGTATCTGTGGTCAGGCGAGCCAGGCAATAAAGGAAGCAGAGCTTGCGCGCAAATACGGGTATGATCTTGGACTGTTGAGTATGGGTGGTCTACCAGAATATTCGGAATCGCAACTTATCAAGAGGGCATTTAGTATCGCGGAAATCATACCTGTTTTTGGATTTTATCTTCAGCCTGCTGTCGGTGGCCGGTTGTTAAGTTATCAATTCTGGACTGAGCTTGCGGAAATCCAAAATGTTCATGCCATAAAAGTTGCTGCATTCAACAGATACAAGACGCTGGATGTTGTGCGGGCGGTTTGCTATTCGGGCAGGAGAGATGCTATTGCCCTTTACACCGGCAACGATGATAACATCGTGGCAGATTTGCTTACTCCTTACAAATTTGAAATTGATGGTCAGATCGTTGAAAAAAGGTTTGTTGGGGGATTGCTTGGCCATTGGGCAATTTGGACAAAAGCAGCAGTAAATCTTTTTCATCAGATCAGGGAAGGTGATAAAAAAGGCAGCCTGCCAGTAAAAGAATTGCTGGCTATAGGTGCAAACATTACTGATATGAACGCTGCCATTTTTGACGCTAATAATTCTTTTCACGGGTGTATAGCCGGCATTCAGGAGGTATTGCGCCGACAGGGTTTACTTCAAGGCCGCTGGTGCCTGAACTCTGAGGAACAGCTATCGCCCGGCCAGATGGAGGAAATCGATCGCGTGTATAAATATTACCCGCAGTACACGGATGACGCATATGTAAAAGAATTTCTTCACAAGGAACAAATATTATTGTAAATAAATAAAGCTCAAATTTGTTCGTTTTTTAATGAATTCAAAGGTTTGATTATTTTATCAGAATAATAAACCCCTCACTTCTTTGCAATATCCATTGAATCACTATATTCATGATTCTTAACCATTCAATAAATGGGGAATAGCAAATTAAGTTCCGGACAATTTAAAGTAGTCGCTACGGGATTTCTCAGCCTGTTCTCCCTGGTTGGGATCATGTTTTACGGACTCCCGTTCTTTTATGATTTCTGGTTCAAAGAATTCCGATGGTCACGCGCCACGATTACCTCGGGAAATGCATTTGCAAAGATCATTGTCGGGTTGTTTGGCTTTTTTGCTGGTTGGTTGATTGACCGTTACGGACCGCGGCGGCTGATGCTCACCGGAATTTTGATGGGTGGCGTCGCATTAATTGGCCTGAGCACCGTGACGGCACTCTGGCAATTTTATTTGTTTTATATTTTCAGTGCACTGGGTTATATGTGCGGCGGCCCGTTGCCCAATCAGGTGTTAACCGCGCGCTGGTTCAACAAGTCGCGCGGTAAAGCTATGGGCTTTGCCTATCTCGGTATTGGCATTGGTGGTATGCTGGTACCGCAGATAGCAAAATGGCTCAACGTACATTTTGGATGGCACCAGGCATTGATGATTTTGGGAATTTTGATGGTTGCTATTGCATTTCCGATGGCCTGGGCAGTAAAAGAAAACCCGGATACCACATCAATGCAAACCAAACAGGACGAGCCTAGAATTCCTCTCAAAAGCATGTTAAAAAGCCGGCCATTTTACCTGCTTATGATTAGCAGCATGTGTTCCATCGGAGCGGTGAGTGGCACGAGTCAGAATCTCAAACTATTTTTTAGTCTCGATTTAAAATACTCTCAATCGGAAGCCGCGAATGTTATTTCATTGGTTCTTTTGGCCAGTATCATCGGGCGATTACTAATGGGTTGGCTGGCAGACAAGTTTCCAAAGAAATATGTAATGATTCTCATTTCCACCTTGGTAGCGGGGGCGATCCCGCTGCTTTATGTTGCTTCTTCACCTGGCATTATTTATCTGTTTGCTTTTATTTTTGGTATCGGTCTGGGTGGTGACTATATGATCATTCCCCTAATGGCTGCTGAATTATTTGGTATAAAAGTCATGGGGCGTATCATGGGTCTTGTTTTAACTGCAGATGGATTAGCAGAAGCATTATCACCGATGCTTGTCGGTTGGCTTCGCGATCGTGGCGGAAGTTATGCCAACGGATTTGCTTCGTTAATTCTGCTAGCTATTATAGGCATCATTGCAGTTTCGATGCTGCCTCGTAAAACTAACACTGCATGATCGCTTACCGAACTATGGAGTTCTCTGATATCGAGGCCGGGCTTTCACTTTGCCGCGCGGCGAAATGGAATCAGCTTGCAAATGACTGGAAATTATTTTTGCGCCTCAATTCCGATGGATGTCGGGTAGCTGCAACGGAGGATAGAGTAATTGGTACAGTTACTACTATTCGGTATCAGCATTATTTCAGTTGGATCGGTATGGTTTTGGTTGACCCGGACTACAGGCGACAGGGGATCGGCAAGCAATTACTCCTTGATGCTTTGGATATTCTGCGGGACGAAGAAACCGTAAAGCTGGATGCTACTCCTAATGGACGTGAAGTATACCTTAAATTAAATTTTGTTGATGAATATCCGTTAAGCCGGATGAGTATCATTGTTGATACGGCCGGAATAGGAAGTTCTGAGGTTCGACTGTTTCAAAAAAAGGATTTTGTGGCTTTAAGTGCATTCGATCGTAAAATTTTTGGTGCAGACCGCCAACCTTTGCTTCAATGGATGTTGGCAGCTGCACCGAAATACGCATATGTAATGGAAGTCAAAAACGAAATACATGGTTATTGTTTGGGAAGACAAGGTTATAATTCTATACATATCGGTCCCGTGATCGCTAATAATATTGATATTGCGAAAAGCCTGGTCGCGGCTATCCTTCCTAATTGTATTGGACGAGAGGTAATCCNNATGTTTTACATTTTGATGCAGGGTGGATAGCCTGGCTTGCTGCAATCGGTTTTGCCGAGCAGCGACCCTTTATCCGGATGTATCGCGGCACCAATGCATTTCATGCATTGCCCGAAAGACAATATGCGATTTTAGGGCCGGAGTTTGGATAATAAAATTATCCCCAACCGCTTTGAATAATTATTATATTTATAAGGAATGATCGATATTAATCATGACATACGACCTGCCGATCTTACGGGCAATCTCAAAAAATTTTGGGAATTGTCGGGTAATAAAATAAAACTGCTCGAAAAAAAACATAGCCAAGCAAAAGGAGCACCTGTATTTACAGTAAAAGGCGAATATACCGCGCGGGGATGGACGGAATGGACGCAGGGCTTTCAATTTGGTTCAGCCATCCTTCAATATGATGCTACGGGAGAAAAACCTTTTCTCGAATCAGCCAGGAAAAAGACAGTAGAAGTAATGGCTCCTCATATCAGTCATTCAGGGGTCCATGATCATGGGTTTAATAACGTCAGCACCTATGGCAATTTGTTGAGATTAATGAAGGAAGATAAAATCCCTTTTAATGAATGGGAAAAGAATTTTTATGAATTAGCTCTCAAAATTTCAGGCGCTGTTCAAGCAGGTCGCTGGACGGCTATTAAAGACGGAGGATTCATTTATTCTTTCAATGGCCCGCACTCTTTGTTTGTTGATACGATTCGTTCCTGCCGTTCGCTCGTACTGAGCTATTGTCTGGGCCATATTTCCCAAGGCGAAGGAGATGTAAAAATAAATTTGCTTGAACGGGCGATCCAGCATCTGCGTTCTACAGCAAGGTATTCGGTATTCTATGGAGAAGGCCGTGATATGTATGATAGCTGGGGACGCACGGCGCATGAAAGTATTTTCAATGTTAAAGATGGCAATTTCCGTTGCCCGAATTCACAACAGGGTTATTCAGGTTTTACCACCTGGTCAAGAGGTCTTGCTTGGGCTATGTGCGGTTTTGCAGAAGAGCTGGAATGGATAGCTACATTGGAGGAAACAACTCTTGAAACTCTTGGTGGTAAACAGGCGATAATATCTTTCTTACTAAAACCAGCAATGGCTACCTGCGATTTTTATATAGAAAATTCATGTGCAGACGGTGTTCCTTATTGGGATACGGGAGCGCCAAACCTTTATCAACTCGGAGATTACCTGAATAAGCCTGCTGATCCTTTCAATTCATTTGAACCGGTTGACAGTTCGGCAGCAGCAATTGCATCCCAAGGTTTATTGCGATTGGGTAAATATTTAAAGGATAAAGGCGATGATAAAAAAGGAAATCATTATTGGCAGGCCGGATTGAAGGTGGTGGATACTTTATTGGGTGAACCTTATTTAAGTACCGATCCCAAACACGAAGGATTGATTCTTCATTCGGTATACCACCGCCCGAATGGCTGGGATCACATTCAAGCAGGTAGCAAAATACCCAATGGGGAATCCAGCATGTGGGGAGATTATCATATGCGTGAGACAAGTCTCTATCTGCAACGCATCATTAATAATGAGAAATATTATACATTCTTTAATTGTGTGCAATGAGCGCCAAACAACTAACGGATCTTTCGCAATTGTGCATTCACACCGTAACAACAAAGCCATGGGATATTGAAAAAGCTGCTAAAAAATTTTCTGATAAAGGTGTGAAAGGAATATCTGTTTGGCGGGATGCTTTGGAAGGCCGCAATATCAGTCAAACCGGACAGCTATTGCGTGATAATGGATTACAAATAGTTTCACTTTGCCGGGGAGGGTTTTTTCCAAACAAAGAAATAAAAAAGAGAAAAACGGCCATTGATGACAACAGAAAAGCTATTGAAGAAGCTGCTGTACTCGGGGCCCCGTTAATTGTGCTGGTTTGCGGAACAGATCCTTCACAATCCTTGCAGAATTCCAGAGAACAAATACGTGAGGGCATTGAATCTATCATTCCCTTTGCTGCTGGTGCCGGAGTACGATTAGCTATTGAGCCGCTTCATCCCATGTATGCCGACACCCGTTCTGCCATCAATACCCTGGCACAGGCAAATGATATGGCATTTTCATTGAACTCAAAGTCAGTTGGTGTTGCGGTGGATGTTTATCATCTTTGGTGGGATCCTTCTTTAGAACAGGAAATAAAACGGTGCGGTGAAAATGGCCATCTTTTTGCTTTTCATATTTGCGACTGGAATGTTCCTACCATTGATCTTTTACTTGACCGTGGGATTATGGGGGAAGGTTGTATCCCTGTAAAAAAGATCCGATCGTGGGTAGAAGCTACAGGTTTCAATGGGTTCTATGAAGTAGAAATATTTTCCAGTAAATACTGGCAACAGGATCAGTCCCGGTATTTGAATAAAATTATAAAAGCGTATAATGAAAATACTTGAACAATGAAACAAAATACAATTGGAATTATAATGAATGGTGTAACAGGCCGTATGGGAACCAACCAACATCTGTTGCGATCTATTGCAGAGATAATCAAACAGGGAGGAGTGAAAGTAGGTCCGGATGAAACAATTGTNNATTGTTCCAGATCCCGTGCTTGTTGGCCGAGATAAAAATAAACTTGAAAAATTGTGTGCATTGTCAGGCGTTAAAAAAATGACTACAAACCTTGATGAGGCATTGGCGGATGCGAATAACAAAATTTACTTCGATTCGCAGGTTACGGGAAGAAGAGCGGACGGTATAAGAAAAGCTGTACAAGCGGGAAAACATATATATTGTGAAAAACCAATCGCTGTAAAGACCGATATTGCTTTAGAGCTTTATCAACTATGCAAAGAGGCTGGTTTAAAGAATGGCGTCGTTCAGGATAAACTCTGGCTTCCGGGGATTATTAAATTAAAGCGTCTTATTCAACTGGGTTTTTTTGGAAAGATTTTATCAGTAAGGGGCGAATTCGGCTATTGGGTATTTGAAGGAGATTCCATTCCTGCACAGCGCCCTTCATGGAATTACAGGAAGGAAGATGATGGTGGAATTATTTCAGATATGCTTTGCCATTGGCGTTATGTACTCGATAATGTTTTTGGAAAAGTGAAAGCCGTTTCATGTTTGGGAGCAACTCATATCCCCCGCCGGGTGGATGAACAGGGCAAAGCTTATGCCTGTACCGCCGATGATGCTGCTTATGCAACGTTTGAACTCGAAGGAGGTATCATTGCTCATTTCAACTCATCCTGGGCAGTAAGGGTAAGGCGAGATGACCTGCTCACCCTGCAGGTAGATGGTACAAAAGGATCGGCCGTTGCCGGGTTACGTGAATGTTA
The DNA here is from genome assembly GCA_003135585.1 of Chitinophagaceae bacterium. Lineage (GTDB taxonomy): Bacteria > Bacteroidota > Bacteroidia > Chitinophagales > Chitinophagaceae > Puia. Next base: position 3,927 of record PLCH01000068.1, on the reverse strand, counting down.
CATTCAGCATTATGGCAACACTCCCAAGCCAGTATGGAACCCTGATATCGCCCAGCCCATCAATCTTTTTGAAGGATGGTCCAAAGTACCTGACCAGGAAGTGTATGAGAATGCTTTCAAAGCGCAATGGGAATTGTTTCTGAAACATGTTATAAAAAATGAGCCTTTTCCCTGGGATCTTCGGGAGGGAGCGAAGGGTGTACAGTTGGCGGAGAAAGGATTGGAAAGCTCCAGCAGACGCTGTTGGCTGGATATTCCGGAATTGTAGTTCAGGGGTTGATATCGTTTTTTATTAACTCGCAACAAATTATTATTAGTTTTTAAGCTGGATACCAAAATTTTACAGTATGAATTTTGTTAAGCAAACTAGCTGGCATCATTGGAATAAAGAATCAACATGAAAAAAGTTGCATTGATCACCGGAGGCAGTCGTGGCATAGGTTACGGCATTGCAAGACATCTTGCGCTAAATGGTTTTGACATTGCTATTAATGGTGTGAGATCCCTGGAATCAGTAAAGGATGTAATACAGAACCTGGCCAATGCAGGAGCGGATACATTGTATTGCCAGGGGGATATTGCATCTACTGAAGACAGGAAAAAAATAATACAGCGGGTGAAAGAACATTTCGGAAAACTGCATTTGCTTGTAAATAATGCTGGCATAGCCCCCCCCGAAAGGCGTGATATTCTTGAAATGAATGAGGAAAGTTATGATCGGGTACTGACCGTCAATCTGAAAGGCGCTTTTTTCCTCGCCCAACAGGTGGCCAACTGGATGATTGAGCAAAAAAAAGCTGACAATGAATTTGGAGCCTGCATTATAAATATCTCTTCCATTTCCGCCTCAGTTGCATCCGTAAATCGTGGCGAATACTGTATTTCCAAAGCAGGACTCAGTATGGTAACGCAATTATTGGCTGTACGTTTAGGCGAATTTGATATTCCTGTTTTTGAAGTCCGACCCGGCATTATCAGTACAGATATGACGGCCCGCGTAAGAGAGAAATATGATAGATTGATAAATGAAGGCTTATCTGTACAAAAGCGGTGGGGATATCCGGATGATGTAGGCAAGGCAGTCAGTGCACTAGCCCTGGGAAATTTTCCCTATTCCACCGGCCAGGTCATTATGGTAGATGGCGGACTTACTTTAATGCGGTTTTAGTTTTCAAATATGAAAGAATAATGATGTTTAAAATTTTAGATTTCTTTAATCGCTGGTCCCTATAATAAACTATAAGGAAAATCCTTCTCATCATCTGCTCTATTTTTAATTTTGCCCGAATTCTAATTCCAACAAATCGGGATATTCTACTGTCGCCAGTTCAATTGCTACTTTCTCGGCACCTATTGCCACCCAGGAAATCTTCTTCATTCAGAATTGCTGCAGGGAGAACAAATAAGGAAGTATATTTTGATCCTCAATTAGTTGCAATAATGACTGCATTTTCGGCCGATTGAATACAGCCTTTCATTGTGGGTGAAAAAATTGTTGAATCGGGCGATGGAAGGCCGCGGGGTGCTTTCACAATCTGTCATCCCATTCAATACCATAATCCTTCAACATAGAGTTGGAGAACCTAAGTATAAGTTTGTGGAAACAAAAGCCTTAACCAAAAATTAGCTAATTAAGATTCAGTTGTTAGGTTAATAATAAATAGATTTGTTTTAAGACCTTACTTGGGTGCCCTCGCTTGGCATCCTCGCAATCACCCCAGACAAAACGCACTATAATGAAATGGCTTACTTGGTGTATAACTACTTCCCTGATCCTGATTGTTAGCAGTGCTGATACTCATGCTTTCCGTAAACCAAAAAGGATTTCTCATTTGTATGTTTCTCACTTTGAGAATGTTCTTGGTACTTCATTGGAATTGAAGATTTCTGCTTCATCAAAATACGACGCAACAGCTGCTGAAAATGCCGCCCTGCATGAAATTTCCAGGATGGCAAAGATACTCAGCGCATATGAAGCAAACAGTGAATTCTCGTGCTGGCTCAGGACTTTGGGCCAACCGGTTCATATATCTCCGGAATTATTTGAAGTATTGAATCTCTTTGATCGGTGGCGGTTACGAAGTAATGGGGCCCTGGATGCATCTGCGGAAGTGATAAATAAATTGTGGAAGCAGGCTGCAGCCAAAAATCTCCTACCGACAAAAGAAGAATTAGCCCATGCGGTTTCTGAAGTTCAACAACCCCATTGGAAACTTGATTCGGCCACGCAAACTGCCACTCACCTCAGCAACGCACCATTAAAGCTTAATTCTTTTACAAAAAGCTACATAATAAAACACGCGGCAGATGCGGCTATGGCCTCGGGTAAAGTGAATGCTATAGTGGTCAATATCGGCGGCGACCTGGTCGTAACCGGCGATCTAAGTGAAACTGTAGAAATTAGCAACCCCATGGCTGATGCAGAAAATGAAGCACCCTTAGACCAATTGTTGGTAAGTAAAAGGGCAGTGGCAACAAGCGGCAATTATCGCCGTGGGGAATTGATTAATGGTCAATGGTATTCCCACATCGTTGATCCGAGAACGGGAAAGCCTGCGGATAATATAGTTACAGCCACAGTGGTTGCACCCAGCGCGACCGATGCGGGTGCTTTGGCGACAGCCTTTAATGTGATGAGCCCCGCAGAAATTGTAAAACTTGCCGCGACCTTACCGGAGGCGGAATACCTTATCATAACGAAAAACGGGGAGCGCATTTCAAGCAAGGGTTGGAGCTCCTTAGAAGTGCCTGCTAAAAGCCTGAATGATTTTCGTGCAAACGCGAATGGAAAAGGGTTAGTTAGATCCATGTGGAAGAATGATTTTGAACTACTCATCAACCTGGAAATAAACCTTCAGAAGGAAGGATTTGTGAAAAGACCTTATGTTGCAGTATGGGTTGAAGATGAAAATCATGCTGCTGTTCGTACAATTTCAGTTTGGCATGGACGTGATCGTTATCTGCCTGAGCTTAAATCATGGTACCTTAAATATAGGGAGGCCTATAATACCGACAAGAACTTCAATAATTCCGTAACAAGTGCTACACGCTCTGCAGGAAAATATAAATTAAAATGGGATGGCCAAGATGATAAAGGCAATTTTGTAAAACCTGGCAAATACATAATTAAAATTGAAGCATCCAGGGAACATGGGACCTATCAATTGATAAGACAGGAAATTGACCTTGATGAAACACCCAAGCTCATTAATCTTGCAGGAAACATCGAAATCGCCTCAGCGTCGCTTGATTACAGAAAAAAAACCGATAGCAATTAATCAGACAATATCAAAAGAAAATTCCAACAGCAATAAACATGACTATTTTGTCTGGAAACGCAGGATAGCCATGCTCGCACGCTGGCTGCATATCTATTTATCAATGATAAGCTTTGGAATAGTTTTCTTTTTTGCGATAACAGGCTTAACATTAAACCATGCCGATAAATTTGGCGACCAGGTAAAAAGTGTTCAGGAAAAAGGGCATTTGGATCTGAATTGGGTTAAAACGACTGATACGGCAAAGATTGCCAAACTGGAAATAGTCGAATACCTTCGGAAAAAAAATAATATTAAGGTAGCTTTAAGCGATTTCAGGATAGATGATTCCCAGATTGGTGTTTCATTCAAAGGGCCGGGCTTTGCTGCGGATGCCTTTATTAACAGAGCCACAGGGGAATATGATCTTACGAAAACAAGCGCTGGTTTTGTTGGTATTATAAATGATTTGCACAAAGGACGCGATACAGGGCCATTGTGGTCGGTATTTATAGATGTTGCAGCAATACTGATGACATTGGTTTCATTAACCGGGATGTTGTTACTGCTTTTTATTAAACGTAAGCGGATTAGCGGGTTGATGGTGGCGGCACTGGGTTTGCTACTTGCTTATCTTATCTATGCCATCTGGATAAAATAAAAAATAAGT
>PLCH01000296.1:2499-6506 GCA_003135585.1 Chitinophagaceae bacterium | reverse complement strand
CTTCTATGCTAACAGAATTAAGCTTTAACCTGTCGCAGGTAACCTGCAAGGAGTGAGTATTAATATCCCACTCGGAGGTCCAGATGACCGGAAAATTTTTGACAGCATTTTCAATCCGGTTTTTGGATATTGCGCCTATTCCGCGGACTTTAAATGTTTTAATGGTTGCTAACGGGCCGTCCGATTTATAATTGAACCGCTCTGATTTTGCAGCTGAGGTTATGCTTATGCCAAAAGCGATAAGAAATAATGTATTAATGATTTTCATAAACTTAATTATAATGATTAATAAAGAGGAAACAACAAGTGCGCTTTTATATGGTAAAAGCACAAATGCCCAACAGAAAGTCAGGCGAATCGTAGANNAAATGAGGTGGCGCGTTAATATTAGGGTACTCAATGGTTACTGAAAACATTTGAAAATCCTGAGGCGTTTGAAAATTAGTGGAAGGAATATCCAGTAAAATCTTCAAATCCAGTGATTCTGACTGAACAAGTTTTTGATCCATGTCCGTTTTTACCTGCAGGTGCTCATCCTGGCAGCAATCCTTTTTTGTGGATATGCAACCTGTATTGTTGGATTTTTTGGCCATCCCACAGGTCGCGCAATGCTTGCTGTCTTTATCAATTAACCCCCAGGACACCAGCTTTCCCATGCAATAATGCAAGTGCAAAGTAGCTCCCATGGATGTCGAGAGATAAACGAATGCCAATATGGTTACCAAAAACTTTTTCATCTGAAATCTACATAAAAGTAGAACTATTTTAATTATCCCAATACTATGTAATGTTAATTTCCCTGTTGTAGGCCATCTGACTATTAAAAAATGTTTACAAAACTTTTCATTAAAGCACCTTTTTGATGGATCCAACACAATCGGCAAAACAATGCATCTTTCTTGTTTAAAGATAACGTCAAAACCAATGAAATAATGTATAGAATTCTAAAAATTAGTTATATAATTCGGTCTTCAATCGGTGAATGAATAATAAAGAGAGTGTATGACTCCATTGACAAGCTTAGCCTCCAGGAGCTTACCCTATTTGCAAAATTGCATGGAATAAAATGCCAGACTGAATGGTCTGAATAATCTCAAAAACGCATATCCATATTCCTTAAACCTTAATTGCCGTAAATCCAGCCTTTGCGAGTAATAATTTGATAGCATTTTCTTCAATTCCATTACCCGTAATGGTAAGTAATTTATCCGGATGGCGCAGATCCACGGTCCAATGATCGTTTTCCTGCATTTCATTTAATGCCGTCGTTATTTTTTCAACGCAACCCGAGCACTTCATATTTGTTTTGAATTGTATGGTCGTCATATNNGTCATATTTTTCAATTATAGATAATAAAATTACTCCAACTTGATTGCAGGATAGTTATATAATTTCGCATATTCCTTATATAATTTATAAAGAATCAAGGACTTCACTTATTCAGTGCAGATATTTTCAATCTCAAACTATTACTCACTACGCTGACAGAACTTAATGCCATCGCTGCTCCGGCAATCATCGGATTCAATAAAAAACCATTGAAGGGATATAAAATTCCTGCTGCAATCGGGATTCCAATGGTGTTATAGACGAATGCCCAAAATAAATTCTGCCGGATGGTGCGAACGGTTTTGCGCGAAAGCTGTAATGCTTTTGGAATACTGTTCAGATCGGACCCAATGATGGTCATCTGTGCCACATCCATGGCGATATCAGATCCCTTTCCCATGGCAATGCTTACATCTGCTTGTGCCAAAGCCTGTGCATCATTGATACCATCTCCCACCATAGCCACTACTTTTCCTGATTGTTGGAGTGACTTTATGAAAGCCGCTTTATCTGAAGGCAGCATTCCTCCTTTGTAATGTTCCAGTCCAACTTCGTAGGCCACCGCACCAGCAGTATTTGCATGATCACCGGTGAGCATATATAAATCAATTTGCTGGTCAAGTAAGTGCTTAATTGCTTCTTTGGATCCTGGTTTAACTTTATCGGCTATAGTGATGAATCCCAGATATTCTTTTCCTTTTGCAAAATGGATTACCGTATTGCCTTTTAATTGAAAGGCTTTTCCCCGATCCGTTAGAGTAACAGTTTCAACTCCATAACTATGAAGCAGATTTAAGTTGCCGATTAAATATCTTTTCTGCTCATACATTGCAGTGACCCCATTACCCGTGATACTCTCAAATTCATCCACTTTGACTGGCCGGACATGGGACGCTTCGAGATAGTTTACGATAGTTTCTGCCAGTGGGTGTTCCGGGNNATTCAATCCGGTATTTGAATGCTGTTCAAAAATCAAATCCGTAACCTCAGCCTTACCTTCCGTGATGGTACCTGTCTTATCCAGAACAACAGTATTTACCGTCCGGGCAAGTTCCATACTTTCAGCATCTTTGATCAATATATTGTTTTCAGCTCCTTTCCCAACAGCGACCATAATCGCCGTTGGCGTGGCCAAACCGAGTGCACAAGGACAGGCAATTACTAAAACGGTTACTGCCGAAAGTAATCCCTGGCTAAAACCATTTGTTCCACCCGCCGTAAACCAAACAATAAAAGTCAAAAAGGCAANNTTTTTGAACCGGGGCCTTGCTGCCTTGTGCTTGCTGCACCCTCCGGACAATGTGACCGAGTAAGGTCTCAGACCCCACTTTTTCTGCAATCAATTGAAAACTCCCTTTTTGGTTGATTGTACCAGCAAATACATGACTGCCTTTCCTTTTTTCAACAGGTACTGCCTCGCCGGTGATTGTACTTTCTTCAACAAAGGAGGAGCCTTCTGTTACCATTCCGTCCACAGGGATCTTCTCTACCGGTTTGACAATAAGAATATCCCCAATCTTTACCTCTTTAATCGAAATGTCTGTTGTCACATTATCCCTAATCACATGAACCATATCCGGCTGAAGTCCCATCAATTTTTTAATGGATGAGGTAGTATTTGATTTTGCCTTTTCTTCCATCAATTTTCCAAGCAAAATAAATGTAATGATGACAGCCGCCGCTTCAAAATATAAATGTGGTTGTAAGCCCCTGCTTAACCAGAATGACGGAAATACCGTATTGAATGAACTGAATATCCAGGCAGTTCCCGTGCTTAAGGAGACGAGACTGTCCATATTTGCCTTGAGGTACCGAGCCTGTTTCATTGCATTTTTGAAGAAACCCCCTCCAAAAAAAAATACTACCGGCGTGCTGAGTATGAGCATTATCCACTTGGTGTACGGCAAATCCATAAAAAACATTCCTAAAATCACAACTGGGAAGGAAAAAGCAGAAGCCCAAATCATTTTTTTTTGGATCAAACGGTATTGCTTTTTGTTAGCCTCTGCTTGAATGGTTTCCTGATTTTCAGTGTCAATGACTAAATCATAACCGATGGATCGGACAGTATTTCTGAGGGTCTCCTTGCTAACCGAATCCCAATGCGAAATCAAAGAAGTCTGATTTGCAAAATTCACAGTTGCGTCCGTTACGCCAGTGACGGATTTCAACATGGATTCGACGCTAATCGCACAGGAAGCGCAGGTCATTCCAAGAACAGGAAACGTTTCTCTATGAAATCTGGACAGTTTTTTAGATATCCGCTTTAAGGAGGCATTTTTGAAGGTACCAAATATGTCTTCCATAATAATTGATTTACCAACGAGCAAATTGGTTTGTTCCTTTCGTTCAATTGTTATAGAATTCGGCAAAAATTGTATAAGATTCGTCGCTTACACCTTATCCNNCGGGAATGCGCATGTTCTCCTTTAAGCTTTTGAAATGGGAAGGAGTAAGTCCGGTTATCTTTTTGAATTGTTGGGAAAGATGCTGTACGCTGCTATATCCCATCTGATCAGCTATTTCGCTTAGTGAGAGTTCAGCATACATCAAAAGCTCTTTAGCCTTTTCAATACGCTGAAGGATTACGTATTTTTCAATTGTAATTCCTTCTATGGAAGAAAAGAGTGTACTTAGCTGGTGATAATCTGAATTGAGTTTCTCGGATAAAATAACA
>PLCH01000296.1:0-2441 GCA_003135585.1 Chitinophagaceae bacterium | reverse complement strand
GGACAACTGGAGATCAGAAAGTTCTTCGGCAAGTTCCAATTCCCCTAATTGTATATTCTTGTAAGGCAATCCATTCTTATCTAATTGCTGCCGTACAACCAGAATGCACCGGTCACATACCATATTTTTTATATATAGTTGCATGGTATCCTAAAACTCATTAGTTATTTAAAATACAAAAATATCCTATTATTAGTTAATAGAATTTGTAATGCATGCTGTCGCTTGGGACATAATTGGGTTTTGACAGAATTTTCATCTTTTGATACTAAATGACCCAAGGCTTTAATCATTCCATTTTTTTATATAATAATTCAAATATGTCGGAGTATTTTCCAAATCCAGAATTTAGTAGTTTCATGCAAAATACAATCAAAATGATTACGGAATCATCTTTTTGACTTTCTTAATGATTTCAATTTGTCTTNNCATTCATTTTTTCTATTGCGATAGTAAAAGCAATACTGCTTACTAATTTTATATTACTAATAAGATAGGAAAATGTTTGTTTTGGATACACTGTATGCAGTTCACGCAACGCCCAGCCGACGCCTTTCTGTACATAATATTCTTTATCTTTTAACAACGAAGTTACCAGAGTTTCAATCTTGTCGAAAGCCAGGTAGTCCCTTTTTGTGCGGCTATAATATAATAATGAAACAACGGACTGCCTTCTCTTCCATAGGTCATCATCCTTATTCCATTTCTTCAAAGTGAGATATACTTTAGCAGGCGCAACAACAAGTATTTTGGTATATATCTTAGCAAGGGCATCACACAAAGGCCAATCGCTGACATTGTTCTGCCATTTCATCACAACTGGCCACATTTGTTTCAGAGTATCGGTTTTTCTCATATGTCGTTCTAAAAAAAAGATGGCATGTGCCCTNNGTCATCGGTATTTCGCCATAATTGATCCCATGTGGCGAGTTGCTGGCTAAACAATTTCCCAGAAAAAGAATAGATATACTTGGATGCGTTTCGATGTGCGGGGACATTACCCTTGATGTTATTGATATGTTTTATCGCTTCCATCTGGTAATCCTTGTAAGTTTTTTGTAGCATACGGGTTTATGTGGTTACCTGCTTTGTTTAAAATTGCAAACTGTAATTCNNGTTACGATTGTCAATTGAATCATATAATTCATGCTCCTTGGTCCAAATGTGTCCAATGAAGTATTTTAATTCCATTGCTTCTAAAAATTCATTGTAACGCCTCGATAATGACATCTTTTTTATTGGATTCTGCTCCGTATGACAAAGTATTGCAGCATTGGCAATGATATTCATAAAATAAAAATATAGACATTAGTTTTCAAATGGCAAACTTTTTAATTTTGAATTCTGTGAGATGAGAGTAAAAATCAAAAAAGTCTCCCGATATGATAATTTGAAAACGAAATGCTCAGAATTGACTGATTTTTAACTGGAGTAAATTGGACTATGATTACCTTAGATTATCAAAATACTAAAAAGCAGCAAATAATACAGCTAATTTCTTAATCAGACCTATTAAAAAAATAATGGGAACCTTTAATTTTCCTTGTGAATAATGAACCCCATAAAACAAATTCCGATTTAATAAAAGATATTATTATAGGAATGTCTGACGGGCTAACCGTTCCATTTGCTCTTACAGCAGGATTAAGTGGCGTGCTTAATACTAACCATCTCATTATTGTATCAGGTCTATCCGAAATAGCAGCTGGCTGTATTTCCATGGGACTTGGTGGCTATCTGGCGGGAGAGTCAGAGGTGGAGCGTTACGAGATCGAATTGAAAAGAGAAAATAGCGAGATTGATAGTGTTCCAAATCTAGAATTAAAGGAAGTGGAGGATATACTCATAGACTTGGGCGTAGAGAAACCCTTGAGCAAGCAAGTGGCTTTACAAATAAGCAAAGACAAAAATCGATGGGCTGACTTTATGATGAAGCTTGAATTAAATATGGAGCTCCCTGCAAAGAACCGGGCTGCTAAAAGCGCCAGCACCATTGCTCTTTCTTATTTAGTGGGAGGCTTTATTCCCTTATTTCCTTATATTATCTTTAGTAATAGTAAGACGGGATTGAAGGTTTCATGCATTGTTACAATACTGGCCTTGGTTATTTTCGGATATTTCAAAAGTAAAATGACTGGGCAACCAGTTGTAAAAGGAACCATTAAGATAGCATTAACAGGCATCCTTGCAGCCACCGCCGCGTATTTCCTAGCTAAAGCAGTAAGCTAAGAAGATAATGGTTGAATAAAGTATTGAATAGTGTAAATGACCAGCAGCAGAGCAGGTGGCTTTAAACCTGAATATGCAAACAATAGTTAACATATCCGACTTTACGCAGCGATTTACTTGCGCCGCCTCAATAATATGCAATGCCATCTATGCTTTATTATCTCGGAAGGTAGATGGCTTACCTAATAGAAATTTAGCGAAAATTTATTTTA
>PLCH01000360.1 GCA_003135585.1 Chitinophagaceae bacterium | reverse complement strand
ATGCAAACCGGATTATCCTGATCGCCTGTGGCACCAGCTGGCATGCGGGACTGGTCGCAGAATACATTATAGAAGAACTTTGCAGAATCCCCGTGGAAGTGGAATATGCATCTGAATTCCGCTACAGGAACCCGGTTGTCCACAAAGGGGACATCATCATTGCTATTTCACAAAGCGGCGAAACAGCTGATACGATCGTCGCAGTTCAAAGAGCAAAGGAGCAGGGTGCTTTTATCTTTGGCGTGGTGAACGTGGTGGGGTCCTCCATTGCACGCATATCTGACGCGGGAGCCTATACGCACGCGGGTCCTGAAATCGGTGTGGCAAGCACGAAAGCCTTTACGGCGCAGCTGGCTGTCCTCACCATGATAGCGCTGAAGGTTGCACTAGAAAAGTCAAGCATTGACCAGAAACGTTATACGCACCTGTTGAATGAATTGCATAATATCCCCGAAAAGGTAAAGGAAGTTCTATTGCTTGATGATCAGATAAAAAAGATTGCGGAAACCTATAAGGATGCCAGGGATGCTCTTTATCTGGGCAGGGGTTACAATTTTCCGGTCGCGCTCGAAGGAGCCTTAAAACTAAAAGAGATTTCCTATATCCATGCGGAAGGATACCCCGCTGCAGAAATGAAACACGGGCCTATTGCACTGGTTGACGATAAGCTGCCTGTCGTATTTGTCGCCACAAAGGATTCCTATCATGAAAAAATTGTCAGTAATATCCAGGAGATAAAAGCAAGGAAGGGAAAGGTGGTCGCAGTGATCAGTGAAGGAGATGAAATGATTAGTAAAATGGCAGATGACTATATGAGTGTTCCGGAGGCCGATGAGCTTGTAGCTCCGATCCTAAGTGTAATCCCACTGCAGTTACTTGCCTACCACATCGGCGTAGCCAAAGGCTATGACGTGGACAAACCAAGAAATCTTGCAAAAAGTGTAACGGTTGAGTAATACAGGTTTCCCAGTTCAATTCTTTCCACCCCTCCGTTAGAATGCTGCACCTAACCATTTAATTATCAAAAGAATTTTTTTCAATCTGGTTGTGATCCAAATAGGAGAAAAACAAATCGTATCTGAAACTGCATTTACAGATAGGACGTATCTTAGCGCAGAAAGCTGAAATAAACCAATATAATAATGAACGAGATTAAGAAGACAGCTGTTGATTTACTCGGTTATGATTTTATTCCTTCCCTTTATCTGCCCAAAGGAAAAAATGAATATTACTTAAGAAACCAGCAGAATATCAATGGAATTAAATACAGGGGATTGACCGCCAGTGAAATTGAAATACTTGTCAGAAACAGAAATACTTCCGACAACTGGAATAACATCCTGGTATCTGATGCCTTTACACCCGAACTGGTTGCGGATTGCAAGTTCTTTGGTCTCGTTAAGATCGGAAAACTGGAACCCTATTACCTTGAATTTCATAATCTCCGAAGGCCAGTCGGACTATACAACAGCACCATTATCAGTTGCGATCTTGGAGACAACGTGGTAGTCGATAATGTCAATTATCTTTCCCATTATATTGTGGGCAATGATGTGATGGTCGTAAATATCAATGAACTGGCCACCACAGACAATGCCAAGTTCGGAAATGGTATTCTCAAACAGGGGGAACCGGAAACCAGAAGAATATGGCTGGAAGTATGCAACGAAAATGGCGGCCGCAGTATACTACCCTTTGACGGAATGCTCCCCGGGGATGCCTATATATGGAGCCGCTTCCGGGATGATCATTTGTTACAGGCCAAATTCAAGGAATTTACTGAAAAGCAGTTTGATAACCGCAGGGGATATTACGGCNNATCGGGGACAGGACAGTGATAAAAAATTGCACAATCATAAAAGATGTCATGATTGGCAGCGATGCTTATCTCAAGGGTGCCAACAAATTAAAAAATTTAACTATTAATTCTTCCCCTGAGGCGAAATCTCAGATTGGTGAAGGATGTGAGTTGGTAAACGGAATTATCGGAGAGGGATGCAGGATCTTTTATGGTGTCAAAGCCGTTCGTTTTATCCTTTCCTCTCATTCCCAGCTAAAATATGGAGCAAGACTTATCAATTCCTTTCTTGGTAACAATTCCACGATCTCCTGTTGCGAAGTATTGAATTCTCTCATATTCCCTGCCCACGAACAACACCATAACAATTCTTTCCTTTGTGCTTCCCTGGTCATGGGACAAAGCAATATGGCCGCGGGTGCTACCATCGGGTCCAACCACAATTCCCGCGGATCGGACGGTGAACTTATTGCAGGGCGTGGTTTCTGGCCGGGTCTATGCGTCAGCCTGAAACATAATTCACAATTCGCTTCCTTTATTATCCTGGCAAAGGGCGATTACCCGGCTGAGCTGAATATCCCTTTACCGTTTTCGCTGGTAAGCAACCAGGTCAGCAGGGATGAATTGATAGTGATGCCCGGGTATTGGTTTTTGTATAATATGTACGCACTGGCCCGAAATTCCTGGAAATATATTGATCGTGACAGGAGAACAAAAAAAGACCAGAAAATTGAATACGATTTCCTTGCGCCGGATAGCATCAATGAAATCATAACCTCATTGTCCCTGCTTGAAAGACTTACCGGCAAAGCATATACAGGCCTGCATGAAAAAAATAAAAAATATTCCGAGATCCAATTAATGGGCATTGGTAAAAATCTGCTGGAAACCCGGAGTAAGTTCCTAAAGGACCTTGAAATTCTGGCAGAGGGGTTTGAACACAGCAAGCGAAAGGTTAAATTGATCAAGGTGGCGGAGGCCTACCATCTATATAAAGAACTGATCATCCATTACGCAGTTTTACAAATAAAAGACTATATCAAAAACAGACCTGTTGAATCCTACCCAGGTCTGCAAAAATCCATTTTTACAAAATCCAGTCCCACCCAGTGGGTAAATACAGGAGGCCAGTTAATACAGCAAAGTGAATTGCAAAAATTTATCAGGCAGGTCCAAACCGGGAAGGTAAAAAACTGGGAGCAGGTACATCAATTTTATTTTGACCAGGGTGAAAAATATGCAGAGGATAAACTCAGCCATTCCCTGGCAGCCTTGAAAAAAGTTCACAGGATCGATATTAAAACAGCAGACAAAATAACATTCAGAAATTTACTTACCCAAAGCATAACGATAAAGGAATGGATGACCAAAGCCATTTATGATTCCCGCGCAAAGGATTATAGCAATGCTTTCAGGAAAATGGTTTATAGCGGAGTGGAGGAAATGAATGCGGTTATCGGTAGTCTGGAAGACNNACCTTGGGTGAGTATAAAAAAGAAATAAAAAATCTCATCCGGAAATTAAAATTATAAGGGGGGAGTTTTCTCAAAATTCCTTCCGGAGATTCAGTCAGATTATCTACAATAAGCAATAGGATATCATCCAATCCGGTTTCCAGCATCTGATCAAATAAGTAAAATTACCGGATAACGGAATTACTTCCTGATTGCTTTTTTTATGCTGTCTGCCTTTAAATTAATTTTTGATTTGATGGAATCGGCTGCTGTACTTAAAGCGGAATCAA
>PLCH01000058.1 GCA_003135585.1 Chitinophagaceae bacterium | reverse complement strand
GTTAGAGGATAAAAAGCTGGTTGAACTCCACCATGAAAAAGCTGATGCCAGTTTTGCTGTCGGAGATTTGTATCTCGGAAAAGTAAAAAAACTTATCCCCGGATTAAATGCTGCTTTTGTAGACGTGGGATTCGAAAAAGACGCATTTCTTCACTATACCGACCTAAGTCCCTATGCTAGGTCGCTTTTGAAGTTTACCCAACAGGCCATCAATGATAGCAACAGCAATGGTTTTGATTTCGGTTCTTTTCAAATAGAACCTGAAATAGTCAAGACCGGGAAAATTAATGAGGTCCTGAGCGGGAAGCCAAATATTTTGGTGCAGATACTAAAAGAACCCATTGCGGCCAAGGGTCCACGTCTGAGTTGCGAGGTTTCCTTACCGGGCAGATTTGTTGTCATCACCCCTTTTAATGATATCGTGGCAGTTTCCAGAAAAATACATTCCTCTGATGAGCGCAAGCGTCTCCAAAAAATAGTGGAAGCGATTAAACCAAAAAATTTCGGGGTAATAGTACGGACCGCTGCAGAGGGAAAAAATACTGCGGATCTTCACGAAGATCTGACAGAACTGGTCGCAACCTGGAAACTTATTCAGCATAACCTGAAAGGAGCACTGGCCCCTGCAAAAATATTGAGCGAGCAAACAAAAACTACCAGTATGCTCCGCGATCTATTAAATGAAGATTTTAATAAAATCGTAGTAAATGACCGAAATATTTATAACGATACCAAAAGTTATATTCAGCGCATCGCCTCCGATAAAGTAGACATCCTTTCTTACTATAACAACGGCTCGCCTATATTTGATCAGTTTGGCATAACCAAACAAGTGAAGGCAGCATTTGGAAAAACAGTGAACCTGCCAAGCGGGGCCTACCTTATAGTTGAACATACCGAAGCACTCCATGTCATTGATGTAAATAGTGGTTATAAAAGCGTGAGCAATAACCAGGAACAAAACGCGCTGGAAACGAACCTTGAGGCTGCGGAAGAAATAGCACGCCAGTTGAGGCTCAGAGATCTGGGGGGCATCATCGTAGTTGATTTTATAGATATGAAACTTCCCGATAATAAGAGGAAGCTCATGGACGCCATGGAATCCTTTATGCGCACAGACCGCGCAAAACATGCGGTGTTGCCCATTTCAAAATTTGGATTGATGCAGATCACCCGTCAGAGGATGAAACCGGAAGTAACCATCAATACACAGGAAATATGCCCAAGCTGCAATGGCACGGGTAAGATATCCTCTGCCCTGATTTTAGAGGATGAAATTGAAAAAAACCTTAGCTACCTGATTAATCACCAACATAAAGATCTCACCCTTCTGGTGCATCCCATTATGCATTCCTACCTCACAAAAGGAGTATTCTTTAATTCCAAACAATGGAAATGGAGGAGGAAGCACAAGCAACCAGTTAAAATAAAGTCCAATACAAACTATCACCTTACAGAATTCCATTTCTTTGACAAACATGACGAGGAAATAAAATTGTAATCATAGATTAACATTTTATAATATATAGTACAGTAATGCCCAATAATTCATTATTGAAGTCAGGACAAACTGCCTTTTTAGATTCCCAAAAAAGTATATTAGGAGCGGGTTGGGTCTTCCAACCGGTTTGACCAGATACATTACAAAATAAATTAATATAATTGTGCTTTAAATTCTTCTGCAATCAACTCTCCGGTCAGAAGCGGAATAAACCGTTCGCACAAGATTTTTTAATCCGTTTCACTCCTGATTAAAAATAGCCAGCCCAAAGAGTGGATTTCTAAATACTTGATATTGAATGAATTAAGTTGGAAAAAACTGGTAAAAATGGACCGGATTTCGTTTTGAAAGTTATTCACACAGCGAAAAATTAATTTTGTTATGTGGCACTAATTTGTAATTTAGTGCAAGAATTTAANNTGCTAGTAAGTAAAAGGTCAGCTGCAAAGCTGGCCTTTTTACTTTTAAGATTGTCTCCGATTTTATTGCTCTTATAAAGTCAATTTTCACCTAACTATTCTGATCATTCTATTGCAGTTTGTTTTCAAATTGACCTGAATAAGAATCAAAATAAATACCTCCTACCTTTACTTTATGAACAAAATAAGGACGGCTTTTTTTTGCAGTAATTGTGGACACGAAACAACTAAATGGCTGGGTAAATGTCCTAATTGTGGTCAATGGAACACCTTTGTTGAAGAAGTCATCACAAAAGACAATAAACTTTCAGAGACAGACTGGAAAAAATTTTCTTCAGAAAAAAAAGAAATCAAAACGATTTCAATCAGTGAAGTGATAAGCGGGGAAGAAAAAAGGATTGTGAGTACAGACGTTGAATTAAACCGCGTATTAGGAGGAGGTATAGTTGCAGGGAGCCTTGTATTGATTGCAGGGGAACCTGGTATCGGTAAAAGCACCCTGTTCCTGCAAAATGGCTTGATGCTTAAGAATATCACTACGCTGTACATAAGCGGGGAAGAAAGTGAACAACAAATCAAGATGCGGGCTGACCGCCTGAAAATTCAAAATGAAAATTTTTACCTTCTTACAGAAACGTCCACTCAAATTATTTTCCAGGAGATAAAGAAACTAAGACCTCAATTAGTGATTGTTGATTCCATTCAGACGCTCCAATNNCATCCTCACCGGGAAGTGTTTCGCAAATACGCGAATGCGCTGCTGAATTTCAAAGATTTGCCAAAGAAACAAATACACCCGTATTTCTCATAGGTCATATTAATAAAGAAGGCAGCATTGCCGGACCCAAGATTTTAGAACATATGGTAGATACTGTTTTGCAATTTGAAGGGGACAGACACAATGCCTACCGGATTTTGAGAACCATGAAAAACCGCTTTGGCAGTGCTTCCGAACTGGGTATTTATGAAATGACGGATGAGGGAATGAAGGGGGTGAACAATCCCAGCGAATTGCTTATTACTCAAAAAGAGGATCAATTGAGTGGGATTGCAATTGCAGCAAGCCTGGAAGGCTTGCGTCCTTTATTAATTGAAGTGCAGGCTCTCGTGACACAGTCCGTATAC
>PLCH01000307.1 GCA_003135585.1 Chitinophagaceae bacterium | reverse complement strand
TTGATCAGAATAGCAAGGAGTTCTGAATCACTGAGGGCACTAGGGTTTTTACTAAGTAATTTTTCCCTCGGGCGGTCATCCTTGGCCCAATCCTTAATTGAGTACTTTTTCGCTTGCATATTTCAAGTTTAGCTATTATTTTTAACATTAATTGTTCACATTTATTAATAAAGTTGTCATAAATCTTTCTTATTATAAGGGGTTTATGCCAGCTGGGATCACGTAACCTTTGAAAAACTAAATTTATATCCAATGAGACCGAAAACCCTTTCTGCAATTGGCGGATGGCATTCCTTCCTTTTTTGTATAGGCATGTATGTCATAGCATTATTCTTTTCCATTTTTGTTTGTTCATCGATTTTTTACGCCATAAATACGAAATCATCGCAAGGAAAGAATATCTACGTTGAAAAAAGCAACGGGAAACAGACTTTGGCGTCTGTGGGCCATTAATCTAAATAGGTCCTTTTTTTAAAATCTTGTTATTAACCGTGCCTGTTATCAACAGGATGGGTTAATAATTTTCTTTTATTGATAAGGCTTCTATTCTTTTTTCGGTTATATCTTCGCTGCACATATTATGCAGCATACAGCCAAAATATTTTCAGGCACAGGATCCCAATACCTTGCCGAGAAAATTACCCAGCAATTTGGGANNGAACCCGGGAAAATAACCATCCAGCATTTTAGCGATGGGGAAATTCAGCCGGTTTTCAATGAAAGTATCCGTGGCGATATGGTCTTTTTGGTTCAAAGTACTTTTTCCCCTTCCGAAAACTTATTGGAATTGTTACTGATGATTGATGCTGCCCGCAGAGCCTCCGCCTATAAAGTGGTGGCTGTGATTCCTTATTATGGATATGCCCGGCAGGACCGAAAGGACCGGCCAAGGGTCGCCATAGGTTCCAAACTGGTAGCCAATATGTTGGTGGCTGCAGGAACAGACAGGATCATTACCATGGACTTGCATGCACCCCAGATACAGGGATATTTTGACATCCCTGTTGACCACCTGGACAGTTCGGCCATTTTTATCCCTTATATTGAAGAACTTAAATTGGAAAACCTTACCTTTGCGGCCCCCGACGTGGGAAGTGCCAATCGCATCAGGGAAATTTCCAGTTATTTCAATGCCGAAATGGTGATTTGCGATAAGCACAGAAAGAGGGCGAATGAAATTGCAAGCATGGTGGTAATCGGTGATGTTACGGACCGGGACGTTGTTCTAATCGATGATATTTGTGATACAGGCGGCACTTTGGCAAAGTCGGCAGGTCTATTGAAAGAAAAGGGGGCCAGAAGTGTAAGAGCGCTGTGCACCCACCCGGTTTTGAGCGGTAACGCTTATACCAATATAGAAAACAGCGTGCTTGAGGAACTGGTGGTTTGCGATACGATTCCTTTGAGACAAATTACACCAAAGATCAAAATATTGAGTGTAGCAAAACTTTTTGCANNTTTGAGAACAGAAGCATCACAAGTTTGTTTATTCACTCCCAATTGAGAAATAAATAAAAGCATAATTTTTTAAATTGATCAAGAAATGAAGACAATTACAATCGAAGGACAACCCAGGACCGAACTTGGCAAAAGAGCCACCCGCCGTCTTCGCTCTGGGGGTAAAGTGCCCGGTGTAATTTACGGGGGTGCCCAGGAAAAGAATTTTTCAGCTCCTGCCCTTGCATTCAAGACACTGGTATATACGCCCAATTTCCAATTGGCAGAAGTCAAATTGGACGGACAGACATACAAATGCATATTGAAAGATTTGCAGTTTGACAGGGTTTCTGATGAATTAAGCCATGTTGACTTTTTGGAGCTTGTAGAGGACAGAAAAGTAGTGGCAACCATTCCTCTGAAATTCACAGGTGTTCCGGCAGGAGTAAAGGATGGAGGTAAATTAATGACCAAAATGAAGGGTTTGAAGGTAAAGACCTTTCCGAAGTTTTTACGGGAGAATATCGAAGTAAACCTCAACAAACTTGAATTGAACGGAAACATTCGGGTTGAGGATGTAAAGCTGGAGAATTATGAAATATTGAATTCCCCTCGTATTCCGATTGCCTCAGTAGTATTGACTCGTGAGCTAAAACAGGAAGAAGCAGTTCCCGTTGCGACGACCACGGCGACAGCTGCAGTCCTNNGCTCCAGCGGCTGCAGCCCCAGCACCTGCTGCAAAGGGCAAAAAATAAAGCCAAAAATTCTAAGTCCTGACGGCCTGGTTATTGGATTGACCAGGCTTTTTTGTTAGTTTTCCGAAGGCCAGTAATACCTTTATTATTAATGATTTTATGAACAGGTTTTTGATCGTCGGTGTGGGTAATATTGGTTCCGAATATGCCGGAACACGTCACAATATCGGCTTTGACATAGTGGACGCATTTATAAGAAAGCATGAAGGAAATTTTAAACCGGTGAAACTGGCTGATTTATCGGAAATAAAGTGGAAAGCCCGGAAAATGGTCTGCATCAAGCCATCCACCTATGTAAACATGAGCGGGAAGGCTGTAAAATACTGGATGGACAAGGAGAAAATTGCCATGGAGAATATATTGGTTGTTTTAGATGATATTGCCCTGCCGATTGATAAACTCCGGCTCAGGCCCTCTGGAAGCGATGCCGGGCATAACGGGCTAAAAAGCATCCAGGAGGCTCTGGGGACAAATGCCTTCCCCAAATTACGCTTTGGTATAGGCAACGATTTCCCAAAAGGCAAACAGGTCGAGTATGTTTTGGGCAAATGGACCGAAGTGGAACTGCCTATTGTCAAAAAAAAGATCGATAAATCGGTTGAAATAATAGAAAATTTCGCCACTATAGGAATTGAACGCACTATGAATCAATACAATAAATTAGAGATAACGCTATGATTTTTAGTTCAGAATCTTTATTTTAGCGTAATTATTTTGATATTCAATATTCCTATAAAGTACCTGTAGCCTTTCCAGGCTTGTTGAAAACAAAGAATTTTCTATTTAAAAACCTTATTGAATATGAAAATATTCTGCGTTGGTCGCAATTATGTTGCTCATGCCCATGAACTTAACAATGAAGTTCCGGATGAACCAATTATTTTCATGAAGCCAAAAAGCGCCTTACTGCAGGCTCATACTCCCTTTTATTATCCTGAATTCACCAATGAATTGCATTATGAATGCGAATTGGTCCTGAGAATATCCAAGAATGGAAAATACATACAAGACCGGTTTGCCAGTAAATATTACGATGCTATTACGGCCGGGATCGATTTTACTGCCCGTGATATCCAAAATGAATTGAAAGAAAAGGGTCTTCCCTGGGAAAAAGCAAAAGCCTGGGACAATTCNNTAAAAGGATATCAATTTTTGTCTATATAAAAATAAAGAATTGATGCAGCAGGGAAACTCAGGATTGATGATAAATAATTTTGACAAGGTGGTGGCTTATATATCCAACTATTTTTCAGTAAATATCGGAGACCTGGTTTTTACGGGTACCCCGGCCGGAGTGGGTGAATGTGTAGTGGGTGATGAACTGGAAGCATTTATAGAAGATGAGAG